>JAAZAI010000277.1 GCA_012514445.1 Lentisphaerota bacterium | reverse complement strand
TGGCACCCAGGTTTGCGTGGGCGGGAGGGGCCCCGGCCTCGCGGCCTTGCGTGGACGGCGAGGCCGCCGTCCCTCCCCCAGCCTCCAGCCCTTTTTTTCCACGAAAAACACAAAAAACCACGAAAAGTGGGGATGCGGGCACAATCTTGTAAATCCTGTCTAGAAACCTCTGTGTCCTCTGTGGTGCGAGACTCCCCCCAGCCGCTCGTTCTGGCGACGGGTATCGACTGGCATCGACGTCCGACAGGGACACTAGCCGCTAGCCGCTAACCTCTATCCGCTTCCCCAGGGGCCCGGGTTCAAGCATCGACAAAGCTTACGACAAAGCTTACGACAAAGTTTTCCAGCATCGCGAGACCCGCGAGGGCCAGCGCGGCCGTGCGGGGGCGGGAGGGGCCGCGGCCTCGCGGCCTTGTGTGGACGGCGAGGCCGCCGTCCCTCCCCCAGCCGCTCCTTCCGGCAAGCGGAGCGGGGAGCGCCCCCGCACCCCCTTTCCGGGTCTGGCGTGGAAACGGCCGATGTGATATTCTTCCCGCCGTGCAAGCGACGAACGGAACACTTTCAGAACTGGGCGAACGCCCCCTCATCTCCCGGATCCGGCGGCAGACCGCCGGCGGCGGCGATGTCGTGACCGGCATCGGCGACGACTGCGCCGTGGTGCGCCTCACGCCCGACGCCGCCGAGGATCTCGTGCTCAAGTCCGATCCCGTCATCTGCGGCCACCACTTCCTCCCCGACGCCGACCCCCGCCTCGTCGGCCGCAAGGCCCTCGGCCGCGTGCTCAGCGACATCGCCTCCATGGGCGCCGCGCCGCGCTGGATCCTCGTCGACCTCGTCGCGCCCGGCGACACCGCCGTCCGCGACATCGACGCCGCCTACGCCGGCATGTCCGCCCTCGCCCGCGAACACGGCTGCGCGATCATCGGCGGCGACACCTGCCGGGGCGAAATCCTCGAGTACCACGTCTTCGGCTGCGGCACCCTCCCCCGCGGCACGGCCCGCCTGCGCTCCGGCGCCAGGCCCGGCGACGCCCTCCGCGTCACCGGCCGCCTCGGCGGCAGCCTCCTCTCCGGCTCGCACCTCTCCTTCGCCCCGCGCGTGCGCGAAGGCCAATGGCTTCGCGACTGGGCGAACGCCATGATCGACATCAGCGACGGCCTCGCCTCCGAACTCTGGCATCTCGCGCGGGAAAGCCAGGCCGCGCTCGTGCTCGACCCCGGCCGCGTCCCCCTCACCTCCTCCGCCGCCGCCACCGGCGACCCCCTCCGCCATGCCCTCTTCGACGGCGAGGACTTCGAACTGCTCTTCACCGTCCCGCCCGACCGCGAGCCCGGCTTCGATTCGGCCTGGCAGGCCGCGTTCCCCGAACTCCCCTGCACCCGCATCGGCGAGGTGGTCCGCGCCGGCGAGGCGGACGTCCGCTTCGCCGACGGCACGCCCCTCGCCCAGGGCGGATTCGACCATTTCGTCTCGCCCGTGGAACCGACATGACGATCGACCAGACCACCGAAAACGAAATCCAAACCCAGGCCTTCGCCGCCGAACTCGCCCGGCGCTTCGGCCCCAAGGCGTTCTACGCCCTCCGCGGCGACCTCGGCGCCGGCAAGACCTGCCTCGTGCAGGGCCTCGCCCGCGCCCTCGGCATCGACGCCGCCGTCTGCAGCCCCACCTTCACCCTCGTCAACGAATACCGCGGCCGCGACGGCGCCCGCCTCGTCCACATCGACCTCTACCGCCTCGCCGGCCCCGACGACCTCGACGCGATCGGCTGGGACGACTACCTCGACTCCGGCGACGCGATGGCCGTCGAATGGCCGGAGCGCGCCGGCGGCGAACTCCCCCCGCGGGCCATCTTCGTCGACATCCGGATCGGCGACGCGCCCGACGAGCGCCGCTTCCACGTGACCGCCCCGGACGCCCCATGACCCTGGAAACGCCCCCGACCTTCGCCGCGGAGCACCTCGAGCAGGCCATCGCCTCGCCCGGCGCCGTCGTGCTGCAGTCCGGCCGCAACCTCACGGTGCGCACGACGCTCGAACGACCCGGCGCACCGCCCGTCGACGCCGTGGTCAAGCGCTTCCCCGCCCCGTCCGCCGCGCGCGCCCTCCTCAACCGGCTGCGCGGCGTGCCCGGCAAGGCGACGCGCGCCTTCGCCGCCGCGCAGCACCTCCACCGCGCCAACCCCGGCCTCACGCCCGAACCCGTCGCCGCGCTCGAAACCCTCTCCGGAGGCAAACCCGGCCCCGGCTGGTTCGTCACGCGCTACGAGCCCGGCATGACGAGCTTTCGCGCCCGCCTGATCGAGCTCTACGCCGCGAACGGCCCCTGCGAACGGATCATGGCCCTCCTGCAGACCGTGGCGGAGGCCTGCGCGCGCATGCACGACGCCGGCTTCATGCACCGCGACCTGGGCAACCAGAACATCATGCTCGCCGAACGCGAGGGCCGCGCAACGCCGGCCGTGCTCGTCGTCGATCTCAACCGCGCCCGCCTCGTCGCCGGCCCCCTCGGCACCTGGAGCCGCGCCCGCGACCTCTCGCGCATCAGCCTGCCGTCGGACTTCCTGCGCGTCTTCCTCGAAATGTACTGGCGCGGCGCCACGCCGCCCCGGCGCTTCCTGCGCGCCGAACGCCTCTTCCGGCGCCTCTTCGCCCTGCACTGCGCCACGCGCAACCTCCGCCACCCCCTGCGCAAACGAAGCACCTCCTCCGAGGGCGAGTACCCCGCCCCGCGCGACCTCTGGATCTGGGACGCCAAATCGGAGCAGGCCGTCTCCACGCTGCGCAGCCGGGACCGCCACCGCCACCAGTCGCATTCCCGCGTCACCGCGCCGCTGCTCGCGCTGCTGATGCTCTCGCCGCGCTATCTGCGCAAGCGCCGCCTGCTGCGCGCGCTCGCGTTCGAGCGGCCGGTGATTTCGTTCGCCGAGCGCGTCTTCGTCTCCATCTCGGCCGACGCCGGGCGGCGCGACCGCGAACTGGAGCAGCTCCGCGAACTCGGCTGCATCGGCGTGCACCTGCGCATCTACGCCCACGAGCCCGAGGCGGTCACCGACGCCAAGCTCGCCTTCGTCCTCCAGCTCAAGCAGATGAACTTCGCCGTCGCGGTCTCCCTCGTGCAGGATCGCGCGACGGTCCGCGATCCCGCGCGCTGGCTCGCGTTCTGCGACCGCGTCGTCGGACGCGTCCACGACGCCGTGATGTGGGTCGAGCTGCTGCACGCCGTCAACCGGGTCAAATGGGGCGTCTGGAGTTTCGCCGAGCTGCGCCGCCTGCTCGCCGTGGCGCCCGCGCTCAAGGCGAAGTACCGCAGCGTCTCGTTCATCGGCCCCGCCGTGATCGACTTCGAATGGGACTACCTCGCCGCCGCGTTGCGGTGCATCCCGCGCGGCGCGCGCCTCGACGCGCTCTCCGCGCACCTCTACATGGACCGCCGCGGCGCGCCCGAGGCCTGCCAGGGCCGCTTCAACGCGCTGGGCAAGCTGCAGGTCTTCCGCGCCATGGCGCTGGCGACCTCCACGGTCGAAGACCACCTCGTCGTGAGCGAGTTCAACTGGCCGCTGAAGGACACCCGCGAGTGGTCGCCGGTCGGCGCGCCCTACGTCTCGCCGGGCCCGCGCTTCAACGATCCGAGCGTCGGCGAAGCGGAGGCCGCCGCCTACGCGCTGCGCTACATCCTCCTCGCCCTCTGCTCGGGCCTCGCCGACAACATGGTCTTCTGGTCGCTCGCCGCGCACGGCTTCGGCCTCGTCGATCCGGGCGTCAACCCGGACGACGCCTGGCGCCAACGCCCGGCCTTCGCGGCACTGAAGACCTTCTTCGCCATCCTCCGCCACGGCCACTTCACCGAGGCGATCGCCCGCGGCGAAGGGGGCGTCTGGGCGATGCGGTTCGTCTCCGGCGACGGGCGCAACATCGTCGTGGCCTGGACCACGGCCGCGACGAAGCCGCCCGCGCCGCCCGCCCTCCCCTTCAAGGCCGCGAAATGCCTCGATCTGCACGGCCGCGAAATCCCCGCGCCCGCGCAGCTCTCCGGCGACCCGGTCTACTTCATCTAGGCGCGGCCGGGGCGGACGCCCCGGCCGCGGTGCGAGCAAGCTCGCACCCACCGCTACACCAACCTAGGCCACACTATCAACCCAGGCCTCCTCTCA
>JAAZAI010000276.1 GCA_012514445.1 Lentisphaerota bacterium | reverse complement strand
TCAACCTCACCAACACCGGCGCGCTCTTCGACGAACTCGTCGAAGGCGGACACCACCTCGGCAGCCGTCAGGACAGCGAAATCCTCCTCGCCCTGCTCGCCCACTGCCTCGAGAAAATGCCCGCCACGGACGACGGCCTGGAAAGCCGCGACATCCCCGCCCTCCTCCGCGCCGCCGCCGCCGAATGGGACGGCGGCTTCGTCATCTGCGGCGCCCTCGGCAACGGCGACGCCTTCGCTCTGCGCGACGCCGCCGGCATCCGCCCCGCCTACTACTATTTCGACGACGAGATCGCCGTCGTCGCCTCCGAGCGCGTCGCCATCCAGACCACGTTCGACATCCCCACCGCCGAAGTCGCCGAACTCCCGCCCGGCCACGCCGTCGTCGTCCTGCGAAACGGCGACGTCTCGCTCCAGCGCATCCTCCCCGAAGCCCCGCCCCGCCGCTGCGTCTTCGAACGCATCTACTTCTCCCGCGGCAACGACGCCGACATCCACCGCGAACGCCGCGCCCTCGGCCGCGCCCTCGTGCCCGAGGTCGTCCGCGCCGTCGACGACGACCTCGAGAACACCGTCTTCTCCTACATCCCCAACACCGCGCAGACGAGCTACCACGGCCTCGTCGAAGCCCTCCTCGAAGCCTACCCCGGCCGCAGGATCCGCTTCGCCCAGATCGCCGTCAAGGACGCCAAGTTCCGCACGTTCATCTCCGACGCCACCCTCCGCCGCGACCTCTTCCCCCACGTCTACGACGTCACCTACGGCGTCGTCCGACCCGGCGTCGACAACCTCGTCGTCATCGACGACTCCGTCGTGCGCGGCAACACCATCCGCAACGCCATCCTCCCCATCCTCGACCGTCTCGGCCCGCGGCGCATCGTCGTCGCCTCCGCCGCCCCGCCCCTCTGCTATCCGGACTGCTACGGCATCGACATGGCCAGCTTCGAACAGCTCGTCGCCTTCCAGGCCGTCGTCTCGCTCCTTCGCCAGACCGGCGACACGGCGCTGCTCGAGGACTGCGCCACCCAGGCGCGCGCCGATCTCGCCCGGCCCGACGCCGAGATGCGCAACCGCGTCCAGCCGCTCTACGCGCGGTTCCCCTTCGAAACGCTCTGCGCCGAAATCGGACGGCTGCTCAAGCCCGAAGGCCTCGCCGCCGAGTTCGCCATCGTCTTCCAGACCTGCGAAAAACTCGCCGACTGCATCCCCGGCCACACCGGCGACTGGTACTTCACCGGCAACTACCCCACCCCCGGCGGCACCCGCGTCGTCAACCGCGCCCTCGTCAACTTCATGGAGAAAATTTCCGATAGGGCCTATTAGCCACCAACCCGCCCGCAAGCAGGGCCTGCTTGCGGGAAGAGTGTAAAAGCTCCGCGACACCACACTCACACACCCCCTTTCGCGAATTTCGCGTGTTTCGTAGTTCAATTTCAATCCTCACCGCGCTCGACAAAGCTCATGACAAAGCTCTCGCGACAAAGTTCCCCAGGCCCAAATTTCAAATTTCAAATTTCAAACACCATGCCCCCCTCCCCCCACTTTCTCGCCCTCGCCGACGGCTCCGTGTTCCGGGGCCGGTCGTGCGGCGCGCCCGTCGACACCGTCGGCGAGGCCGTCTTCAACACCGGCATGACCGGCTACCAGGAAATCGCCAGCGACCCCTCCTACGCCGGACAGATCGTCACGCTCTCGACGGCCGAAGTCGGCAACTACGGGTGCAACCCCGAGGACATGGAGTCGCGCGCGCTCTTCCTCAACGGCCTTGTCGTCCAGAACATGAACCGCGCCTCCAACCACCGCTCCCGCGAGGAGTTCGCCGACCTGCTCGCGCGCTGGGGCAAGCCCGCGCTCGACGAGGTCGACACGCGCCGCCTCGTCCTGCACCTGCGCGACCACGGCGCCCAGAAGGCGTACCTGCACGCCTCCGACGAGCCGGTCTCCGAGGCCGAGGCCGTCGAACGCGCCCGAGCCTGGGAGGGACTCGACGGCCAGGACTACACCCGGCGCGTCGCCGATCCCGAGCCGCGCGATTGGAATCCGGAGGGCGACCGCTTCGTCGTAGCGTTCGATTTCGGCATCAAGTACAACATCCTGCGCGGGCTGGGCGACTGCGGCATCCGCGTGCGCACCGTCCCCTCCGGCACGTCCGCCGCCGACGTCCTCCGCCTCAAACCGGACGGCGTCTTCCTCTCCAACGGCCCCGCCGACCCGGTCGCCGTCTCCGGCGCGATCGCGGCCGCGCGCGAGCTCGTCGGCAAGGTTCCGCTCATGGGCATCTGCCTCGGGCACCAGCTCCTCGGCCTCGCCTGCGGCGCGCGCACCGAACGGCTCAAGTTCGGCCACCACGGCTGCAACCACCCCGTGAAGAACCTCCTCGACGGCACGGTCGAGATCACCTCCCAGAACCACAACTTCACGATCGTCCCCGACTCCCTCCCCGACGCGCTGGAGCTCACCCACGTCAACCTCAACGACAACTCCATCGAAGGCCTCCGCCACAAGACCGAACCCCTGTTCTGCGTCCAGTACCACCCCGAAGCCGGCCCGGGCCCGCACGACTCGCGCTACCTCTTCGGACAGTTCCGCGAACTGATGAACCGCTAACCTCCGCAAAGGCACCATGACCAAGCACATCTTCATCACCGGCGGCGTCGTCTCCAGCCTTGGCAAGGGCATCACCGCCGCCAGCCTCGCCATGCTGCTGCGGCGCCGCGGCTGCCGCGTCGCCATGCAGAAGCTCGATCCCTACATCAACGTCGACCCCGGCACGATGTCCCCCCACCAGCACGGCGAGGTTTTCGTCACCGACGACGGCGCCGAAACCGACCTCGACCTGGGCCACTACGAACGCTTCACGGGCATCCCCTGCACGCGCGCGAGCAACTACACCACCGGCAAGATCTACAGCGCCGTCATCGCCCGCGAACGCGCCGGCGAATATCTCGGCAAGACCGTCCAGGTCATCCCCCACATCACCGACGAAATCAAGGCCGCCGTCCGGTCCGCCGGCGGCGCGGACGTCGACATCGCCATCACCGAGATCGGCGGCACCGCCGGCGACATCGAATCGCTCCCCTTCCTCGAGGCCGTCCGCCAGTTCATGCACGAGGCCGGCCGCGGCAACGCGCTCTGCATCCACCTCACGCTGCTGCCCTACATCCGCGCCGCCGGCGAGCTCAAGACGAAGCCCAGCCAGCAGTCCGTCGCCATCCTCCGCAACATCGGCATCATCCCCGACATCCTCGTCTGCCGCACCGAAGTGGCCATGGAGGAGGACCACCGCCGCAAGCTCGCGCTCTTCTGCAACGTCCCCGTCGACAGCATCGTCGAGGAGCGGGACGTCCAGCACACGATCTACGAAGTCCCCCTCGAACTCGCCCGCCAGGAGCTCGACATCAAGGTCCTCGAGGCGCTCCGCCTCCCCGTCCACCGCCTCGATCTCACCGACTGGGACGACGTGATCGACCGCGCCATCCACCCGACGCGCACGTGCCGCATCGCCCTCGTCGGCAAATACGTCTCCACGCGCGACGCCTACAAAAGCGTCTACGAGGCGCTCGCCCACGCCGGCATCGCCACGCGCGCCAAGGTCGATGTCGACATGATCGAGGCCGAGGACCTCGAGAGCGGCAAGGCCTCGCTCGACGGCGCAGACGGAGTCCTCGTGCCCGGCGGCTTCGGCGACCGCGGCATCCCCGGCAAGCTCCTCGCCATCCGCCACGCGCGCGAGCGCGGCCTGCCGCTGCTCGGCATCTGCCTCGGCATGCAGTGCATCGTCATCGAATACGCCCGCAACGTCCTCGGCTGGTCCGACGCCGACAGCACCGAATTCGCCAAGACCGCGCATCCCGTGATCGACCTGATGGCCGAGCAGCGCAAGACGACGGCGAAGGGCGGCACCATGCGCCTCGGCGCCTACCCGTGCAGCCTCAAGCACGGCAGCGTGGCCGAGGCCGCCTACGGTCGCGCCCAGATCTCCGAGCGCCACCGCCACCGCT
>JAAZAI010000275.1 GCA_012514445.1 Lentisphaerota bacterium | reverse complement strand
CTTGCAAACAAGGTCACGGTCTCGTGGATGTCGGGCTCGCTCTTCGATCCAGCTGGATGGGGCCAGCCGACGCCCAACGTGCCGACGCTCAATTGGATCGCCCGTCGGCTCGACGGCGCATGGGCCGTCAATGCTGGAGGCTCGCTCGCGACGCCCTCCCTGATCCTGAGCGGCACAACCGTGACAGGCGTCGCGACCGTCGCCGTCGTGACCGCCGTGGATTTTGGAACTCAGACCGTCACAACTCAAAATGTAAAGGTGCTCACATGACAACGGACAACACACGCATTCCCCTCGACCTCTCCCTCGACGAGTTCAAGATCATCCACGAGGCGCTGATGGCGCAGCCCTACGGGGCCGTCGAGCGCCTGGTCGGCAAACTCAGGCAGGCCGCCGCCGCCGCCATGCAGGCCGCCAGGGGGGAAACCAAGCAGGAGACCGCTCAATCATGAGATACCCATTTGCGACAATCGCGCTGCTGCTCGCCTCGTCGGCGGCCCGCGCGTCTGTCTACACCAACGCCTGGGACGTTGACCTCCAGCGCAACCCTCCCGCCGTGATCGACCTCTGGCGCGGCGAGACCGTCGCGCTATTCGCAAGGACTGGCATAACGAACCTTCCGGCATCCGCCGAGTTTCTGTGGCAGAGTCCCGGCATGGGCGCGGCCTGGTACACGACCAACGCCGTCGCCACCGCGTCTGGGGATGTCACCGCCGTCTGGACTCCGGAGATGGACGGCGGCGCTGCGAGCTACGCATTCTTCTTCCGCGTCGGCAATGGCGACCTCTACCGCCCGCGCGGCACGCTCAAGATGCAGGGCAGCCCCGGCACCGTCCCCAACGAGATCGCCATTCCTCCGCGTGTCCTTGATTTCGCGACCGTGACCGTGCTCAACGCCCCGTGGACGACGCTGAACGACGTGGACGCTGCCATCTCCGATGCGCTGGAGGGCTACGAGCCTGGCGGCGGAGGCGTGATCGAGGAGGCGGACCCGCTGGCGCTGCCCGTGGCAGAGTCCGCCCTCGCGCTCGCCACCAACGCGCTGCCCAAATCCCGCCCCACCGCCACGGACTACCTGCACGTCTCGGGGACGGCGCCGTACCTGGGGCTGTACCCCTCCGGAACGGGCGCACCGGGGCTGTTCCTCTGGCCAAGCTTCCTCCAGCTCGGCCCCGCCGGGAACACCCGCTCGTACAACTGGCCGGTTTTCGCGGCGAGCGGCGACACCTTCGCGGTCCAGGGGGACATCGCCTCCCACAACAGCAGCGGCACGGCCCACGCGGCCCGCTTCGCCGCGGCCGCGGCCGCCATCGAGGGCGACGTACTCGCCGCCGTGTTCTCCTTGACCAACGCGCTGCTCGTGGTGTCCAACGGCGTCGCGTCGGTCGAGACAAACGGCGTGCCGGTCTGGTCGAGCGGGAGCGGATCGGTTCCTCCGTCCGTCACCAACGAACTGTGGCAGTCGATCGCGGCGCTCCAGGGCACGGTGGAGTCTCTCCAGGGCGCGGTGGCCGCGCTATCCCACGACTGGGGCGCGTACGCACCGGACGGCAGCCCGAACCCGGATCCGGAGTACATGCTGTGGATCAACCGCCCGGCCACCGTCTGGGGGGCTGGTTTCCAGTGGGCCGTCAGCGGGGGGCACGCGGTGCTCACCGCCACCGGCGCGGTGGCTTTCGCCTCGGGCGGCAATGGAGAGATGCGCATCGGCCCGGGCGACGGCACCAACTACTTCGGCTTCGTCCAGGGCGGCTCGGTCGAGGTCGGCGCGTCGGCCTCGGGCATCACGGTCGCCGACGACGTTGCCACGATCGTCTATCCCTACGAAAGCGGCGACTTCCCGACGCTGTGGTTCACTCCGGACCTTGCCACGCCGTTCGAGATCATGACCGGCGTCGCGTGGGTGGACAACGCCGACGGCACCGCGACCGTGACCGCCCCGGCGACGACGCCGAAGGGATTCTGGCGCGCGACGACGAGCGCCTCCTACGCGGCCGAGTTTCGGAGCACCATGCCCGCGCGGTTCTCCGGCGGCGTGTGGGGGGCGACGAACGCCGTCCCCGTGCTCTACGACAGCACGATCACGGTCGAGTCCGGAGGCAAGAGCTACCGGATCCCGGCGGAGGAGCTGTGACATGTACCTGCTCGACTACTACCAGGCCCTGGGCGCGGCGCTGCTCCTCTCCATCGCCGCGCTGACGCTCGCCGCGCTCGCCTCCCGGCGGGCGAGGGACTACGCGCGGGCGCACCCGGCGCGCTACGCCGCGCTCGCCGTCCTGCTCGCGGCGGCCAACGTCGTGGCCAACAAGCCGCCAGTGCCTCCCGAGGTCAAGGACGCGGTCCGGCTGCGGCTCAT
>JAAZAI010000033.1 GCA_012514445.1 Lentisphaerota bacterium | reverse complement strand
TCCGTCGTCCCAACGCCGATGTAGTAGGCCTGGTTGTTGGCCAGGGCGCCGAACGAAGCCGTGTCGCCTCGCAGCAGAACGCTGAAGTAGAGCGTCCCGCTCGTCGGGAGGCCGGACGAGGCGGTTGAACGGGACGTCTGACGCCCCTGAAGGTTTCCGTTGCCCGTGTTGTAGATCGCGAACGAGCCTCCGCTGCTGGCCAGAGGAACGACTTCCGGGTAGGCGAGATTGGCCGTCCGCGCGATGATCGTGCCGGTGTCGCCCGTCCACGCGCCCGAACAGCCGACGATGGCGTTTGTGGTCGGCGCCTGGAGCTTGAGCGAGCCCACCGAGTAGCCGGTCGGTCCGATCGGGACGGGATCCTTCACATACACTGCGCCCTGCGCCGGAGTTCCCAGCCACGTGACGATCGAAAACAGCAGCGAGACATATCGAATTACACCTTTAATTGAATAGCTCATACCTTCACTCCTTTCCACCTGCTTCTCCTGCTTTCCGTAAACCCAATTGGATTTGAACGCTCGTCGTTCAAATCGGCGTCATTCTACCACGCGAGGTCGCGAGATGTCCACTCTAGTTTTATTGGCCTACGACTCGGCGCCGCAGCACTTCTTGTACTTCTTGCCGGAGCCGCAGGGGCATGGATCGTTGCGGCCGACCTTGGGCGCGTCGCGCTCCACCGGCTGGGCCGGGGCGCCCTCGGCGGGGCGCGGTTGGTTCTTCGCGGCCGCCTCGGCGCGCTGGATCGCCTTGTCGAACGCGTCGGAGTCGCGCTGCGCCTGCTGCCGCGGATCCGCAGGGGGCTTCGCGAGCACGGACACCTCGGCGTGCGTCGTCTGGACGCGACGCGGCCGGCGGGCCATCGCCATGAAGCTCTGCATCGACTCGAGCGATGTCGACGACCGGAAAACGCCGGTGCAGATCGCCACTTTGATGCGGCCCATCAGATCCTCGAAGAGGATGAACGCCTCGCGCTTGTACTCGACGAGCGGATCGCGCTGGCCGTAGGCGCGCAGGCGCACGGCGTCGCGCAGCTCGTCCATCGAGCGCAGATACTGCTGCCACTCCGTGTCGATGCAGTGGAGCATGACGTAGCGCTCCATACTCTGCAGCATCTCGGGATTCTCCATCGAGCACTTCAGCTCGTAGGATTCCTCGACCAGTTTGTAGACGAACTCGGCGGCCTCCTCGGGCTTGCCGGCAAACGGCTTGAGATCGGCCTCCGACACCGCGATCGGGAAGAGGCCCAGAAGCCAATCGGCGAAGTCCGCAGGACTCGCGTCGCGCTCGGAGGTCATGAAGCCCTCGGCCTGCGTGAGCACCAGATCGTGGATCACGTCGAGGACGTAGCCGTGCACGTCGGGGTTGCGGAGGACGCCGGAGCGAAAGGTGTAGACCACCTCGCGCTGCTTGTTCATCACGTCGTCGTATTCAAGCGTGCGCTTGCGGATGGAGAAGTTGTGCTGCTCGACGCGGCGCTGGGCCGTCTCAATGGAGCGGTTGAGCCAGCTATGCTCGATGGGCTCCCCTTCCTGCATGCCCAGGCGCGTCATGATGCCCGCGATGCGATCGGAGCCGAAGAGACGCATGAGATTGTCTTCGAGCGACACGTAGAAGCGCGAAGAGCCCGGATCGCCCTGACGGGCGCAACGGCCGCGGAGCTGGCGGTCGATGCGCCGCGACTCGTGGCGCTCGGAGCCGATGACGTGGAGGCCGCAGGGCTTCTCGACGAGCAGCTCGCGCAGCGTCTTCGCCTCGCCCGCGGGCTTCTCGTCGAGCTGGGTTTGGGAGAGGACGACGGATCGGTCGATCCACAGCACCCCCTCGCCGAGTTTGATGTCCGTGCCGCGGCCGGCCATGTTGGTGGCGATGGTGACGGCGCCCTTCTGGCCGGCGAGGGAGACGATCTCGGCCTCGCGGGCGTGGTTCTTGGCGTTGAGCACGTTGTGGGGGACTCCCGCCTCGCGGAAGAGGCGGCTGAGCGTCTCCGAGGTCTCGACGGCCACGGTGCCGATCAGCACCGGCTGACCGCGGCGATGGCGCTCGACGACGTCGTCGATGATCGCCTTGAACTTCTCGCGCTGGGTGCGGAACATCACGTCGTTGGCGTCGACGCGGCGGATCGGGCGGTTGGTGGGGACGACGACGACGTCGAGCTTGTAGATGTCGTTGAACTCGCCCGCCTCGGTCTCGGCCGTGCCCGTCATGCCGGCGAGCTTCTTGTACATGCGGAAGTAGTTCTGGATCGTGATCGTGGCGAGCGTCTGCGTCTCGCGCTCGATCGCGACGCCTTCCTTCGCCTCGACCGCCTGGTGCAGACCGTCCGACCAGCGCCGTCCCGGCAGGATGCGGCCGGTGAACTCGTCGACGATGAACACCTTGTTGTCCATGACGACGTAGTCGGTGTCCTTCTCGTAGAGGCAGTAGGCCTTGAGAAGCTGGTCGACGTTATGGATGCGCTCGCTGCGCTCGGCGAACTGCTGCTGGATTTCCTGGCGACGCTTGTTGCGCTCCTCCTTGGGCAGTCCCAGCCCTTCGAGCGCGGAGAGCGCCGAGACGATGTCGGGAACGACGAACATCTCGGGGTCTGCGGGGTTGAGCTCCGCGCAGCCCCTGTCGGTGAGCGCTGCCTCGCGGGTACGCTCGTCGATTGTAAAGAAGAGCTCCTCGCGATACTCGCGCGCCTCCTCCTTGTGCATCTCCGTGAGCATCATGCTCTCGACGTCTTCGTGGATCTTCCGCAGCGCGGGATCCTCCATCATCGACAGGAATTCCCTGCTCTTGGGCATGCCGTGGTAGATCTGGTACATGCGCTTGCGCGCCTCGAACATGTCCCCCGCCTCGACCGCCTGCTTGCAGGCTCTGATGAACTCGCTCACGAGCGACTGCTGGCGACGGTAGAGGCGCTCGACCTTGGGGTTGAGCTCGGCGTACTGGTGCGTGGAGACGGCCGCAGGGCCAGAGATGATCAGCGGCGTGCGCGCCTCGTCAATGAGGATGGAGTCGACTTCGTCGATGATCGCGTAGTGGTGGCCGCGCTGAACCTGCTCGCGCGGATCCGTCGCCATGCCGTTGTCGCGGAGATAGTCGAAGCCGAACTCGGAGTTCGTCCCGTAGGTGATGTCGCAGGCGTACTGCTCGCGGCGCTGCTGCGGGCCCATCGTGTTCTGGATGCAGCCGACCGTGAGGCCAAGCCAGCGGAAGACCTGGCCCATCCACTGCGAGTCGCGCAAGGCGAGGTAGTCGTTGACGGTGACGAGATGGACGTTCTCCCCAGCGAGGGCGTTGAGATACAGCGGCAGCGTGGCGACGAGCGTCTTGCCTTCGCCCGTCTGCATCTCGGCGATCTTCCCCTGGTGCAGCACGATGCCACCCATGAGCTGCACGTCGAACGGCACCATGTCCCAGACCAGCTTGTGGCCGCAGACCTCGACCTCCGTTCCGACCATGCGGCGGCAGGCGTTCTTGACGACGGCGAAGGCCTCGCAGAGGATGTCGTCGAGCGTCTGCCCCCCTTTGAGGCGGTCGCGCAGCTCCTGCGTCTTGGCGCGCAGTTCGTCGTCCGACAGCGCCTTGAACGCCTCGTCGAAGCGGTTGATCTCCGCGACAAGGGGACGCAGCCGCTTGATGTCGCGCGTGTGCTTGGTGCCGAAAATCGATGCGATGAGCTTGATCATGGTGTGCGGTTCCGGGAAAGGCGGGCCGCCGCCGGGCGCGCACAGCGGAAAGCTTCGCCGCGCCTCGGGACGGACCCTGTTGAATCAGGATGCGCAGTCTACCAAAACGCCGTTCCCGTGTCCATCGGCGCTTGACGCACCCGCAGGCGGGTGTGTGTCGGGAAAGTGACGGGGTTGTTGTTTTTCGGGAGTTGGAAGCTGTTTTCAAGCTTTGTCGCGAGCGTCGTCGAAACCAACAGAGTCCTGATCGTCATCATAATCCTGATCGCTATCGATGCGAAGGGCGCGCAGGCCCTGCGCGCCGCCGGGCAACCCGTCGTAGCCGGGTTGGTACTTTTTTTCAAAAAAAACGCCGTATCCGCTTGACAAGCTCCTTCAGCAAGTGTATTGATACCCGACAACGGAAGAACACCTGCCGATCGGTCGCCTGATCGAGGCGGGGAAAATCCGATCTAGAAGGAGTAGACCGTGCGTAATGCGCCCCTGCAGGCGATGCAGTTGAACCTGAATCTGGTCGAACCAGAAGAGGAGCCTCCCTCGCGAGGCCCGATAACCCTACTCTCCATCGTTCAGACCGCGCCCCCGACGCCTCTGAAGACCCTCGCGCCCGAGTCGCCCCCCAAGCGCCGCTCCTTGCGCATGAACTCGCGGTGCCGCTCGTTCCGCAACCTGTTCTTCCCCGATGCGACCGATGAACAGTGGTCCGACTGGCATTGGCAGATCCAGAACCGGATTCGCGACCTCGAGACCGTCCGCCGCATGATCCGCCTCTCGCACGAAGAGGAGAAGGCGCTCGAACTCGCCGGCAAGATGCTGCCCATGGCCGTCACCCCGCACTACATGGGCCTCGTATCCCCCATGGACCCCGACCAGGCCATCCGCCGGGCGGTGATCCCGACCGTGTACGAGATGCGCCAGTGCCCCGGCGAGGCGGGCGACCCGCTGGGCGAAGAGCACCAGAGCCCGGTCCCCGGCCTGGTCCACCGCTATCCCGACCGCGTCCTGCTCCTGGCGACGGACTTCTGCTCGACCTACTGCCGCTACTGCACGCGCTCGCGCGTCGTGGGGCACGGCGCGCTCACGCCCGATCCGGAACGGCTCCAGAAGATCTTCGAGTACATCCGGAAGACCCCCCAGATCCGCGACGTGCTGATCTCCGGCGGCGACCCGCTCACGATGAGCGACGACCGCCTCGAGTACATCCTCTGCAACCTGCGCGCGATCCCGCACGTCGAGATCATCCGCATCGGGACCAAGATCCCGGCCGTGCTCCCCCAGCGCGTCACGCCCCAGCTCGTGAAGATGCTGCGCAAGTACCACCCGCTCTGGATGAGCCTCCACTTCACCCATCCCGACGAATGCTGCCACGAGACCGTCAAGGCCTGCGGCATGCTGGCCGACGCGGGCATCCCCCTCGGCTCGCAGACCGTCCTGCTCAAGGGCATCAACGACGACGCCGAGACGATGACGAGCCTCATGCACGGGATGATGAAGATGCGCGTCAAACCGTACTACCTGTACCAATGCGACCCGATCTTCGGATCGGAGCATTTCCGCACGCCGGTCTCCAAAGGCATCGACATCATCCGCCACATGCGGGGCTTCACGACCGGCTACGCCATCCCGACCTACGTGATCGACGCGCCGGGCGGCGGCGGCAAGATCCCCGTCGGCCCCGACTACGTGCAGGGGAAAAACGCCGCCGGCGACCTCCACCTCACCAACTACGAAGGCAAGTCCTTCCAGTATCCCGACTACGTGGCGGACTGATTCCATGCGCGTTGGACTGACATACGACCTCAAGGCGGACTATCTCGCCCTGGGCGTCTCCCCGGAGGACGCCGCCGAATTCGACAAGGAGGAGACCATCGCCGGCTTCGAGGCCGCCCTCCCCGAACTCGGCTACGAGACGGATCGCGTCGGCCACGCCCGGGCGCTGGTCAAGCGCCTCGAGGCCGGAGACCGCTGGGATCTCGTCTTCAACATCTGCGAAGGACTCCGCGGCGTCGCCCGCGAAGCCCAGGTCCCCGCGATCCTCGATCTCTACGGCGTCCCCTACGTCTTCTCCGACCCCCTCGTGCTGGCGCTCACCCTCCACAAGGGACTGACGAAGCGCGTCGTGCGCGACGCGGGCGTCCCGACGAGCGACTTCTGCGTCTACGAGACCGCCGAGGACCTGGAGGGCCTGCGCTTCGACGCGCCGTTCTTCGTGAAGCCCGTCGCCGAAGGCACCGGCAAGGGATGCTCCTCCAAATCCATCGTCCGCGACCGCGCCGCGCTGCCCGGCGTCTGCGACGCGCTGGTGGCCCGCTTCGGACAGCCCGCCCTCGTCGAACCCTATCTGGCGGGGCGCGAGTTCACCGTCGGCATCACCGGCACGGGGCGTCGCGCCCAAGTCCTCGCCTCGATGGAGATCGAACTTCTGGCGAACGCCGAGAAGGGCGTCTATTCGTATTCCAACAAGGGGAACTACGAGGACCGCGTCGTCTACCGCCCGTGCGACGCCGCCCGGGACTCCGTGGCCGCCGCCGCCGAGCGCGTCGCGCTCGAGGCCTGGCGCGCGCTCGGCTGCCGGGACGGCGGTCGCGTGGACATCCGGTGCGACGCCGCCCAGTCGCCGCTCTTCCTCGAAGTCAACCCGCTGGCCGGACTGAATCCGACCGACTCCGACCTCGTCATCCTCGCGCGCATGGCCGGCATCGGCTACGTCGAGCTGATCGGCCGCATCATGGCCTCCGCCATCGCCCGGATCCGCCCGAGGTGACCATGCGCATCGCCCTGGTCCATCAGCACGTCCCCGCCGACGCGCCCGCCGACGAGCGCGACGTGCTGGAGCAGGTCGCCGCCATCCAGACCGCGCTGGCCGCCGAAGGCCACGCGACGTCCACGCTCCCCTGCACGACCGATCTGGCCAATCTGCAGCGCAAGCTCGAGGTTTTCAAGCCCGACTGCGTGTTCAACCTCGTCGAGACGCTGGACGGCTCGGGCCGCCTCATCCACCTTGCGCCCGCGGTGTGGGAAGCCCATGGTCTGCGCTTCACCGGAAGCTCCGCCGACGCGCTCTATCTGACGACCCACAAGATCCTCTCCAAGGAAATCCTCTTCGCCGCGGGCCTCCCCGTCCCGCCGTGGATCGCGCGCAAGGCGCCGGGCCGTCCGCCCGTCGCGACCGGCGCCGCCGACGGCGTCCCCGCCGACTGGATCGTGAAGTCGATCTGGGAGCACGCCTCCGTGGGCCTCGGCGACGACAGCGTCCTGCGCGGCCTCGCGCCCGAGACGGTCGCCGAGCGCCTGCCCGACGGCTTTTTCGCGGAGCGCTTCATCGAGGGCCGCGAGTTCAATCTCGCGCTGCTCGCAGGGCCGGAAGGCCCCGAAGTCCTTCCGCCCGCCGAGATCGCCTTCGTCGACTTCCCCGCCGGCAAGCCGAAAATCGTGGGCTACACGGCCAAATGGGACGAAGCTTCGTTCGAGTACACGCACACCGTGCGCCGCTTCGTCGATCCCGCCGTCGACGGCCCGCTGCTCGAGAGGCTGAAAGGCCTGGCCATCCGCTGCTGGGACGTGTTCGGACTGGGCGGCTATGCGCGCGTCGACTTCCGCGTGGACGATCGCGGCGAGCCTTGGATACTCGAAGTCAACACGAACCCGTGCCTGTCCCCGGACGGCGGATTCGCGGCGGCGCTCCAGCAGGCCGGCATCGCCTATGCCGATGCCATGGCGCGCATCGTGCGCACCGCGCTCCCCGGCGCGTGCGCCGGGCCTTCAGTCGTCCTGTGTCCCGGCGCGTGCGCCGGGCCGGGCGCGGCCTCGCGGGCCGCGCCGGTCGTCTCCTGGCGAGACGAAGTCGCGCCGGCCGACGTCGCGGCGATCCGCGACGTCACGGCGTCGACGGGCTTTTTCCACGCCGACGAAGTCGACGTGGCCGTGGAACTGGTCGAGGAGCGCCTGGCGAAGGGGCCGGCCTCGGGCTACGAGTTCGTGCTGGCGGAAAGCGGGGGCCGACTGATCGGCTACTCCGCCTTCGGCCCCGTCCCCTGCACGCAGAGCGGCTTCGACCTGTACTGGCTGGCGGTGCGCCCCGAGGCGCAGGGCTTCGGCCTCGGGCGGCAGATTCAGCAACAGGTGGAAGGCCGCGTCCGCGCGATGGGCGGCACGCGCCTCTACGCGGAGACCTCCGGGCGGCCGCAGTACGCTTCCACCCGCGCCTTCTACGAGCACATGGGCTTCGCCCTCTGCGAGCTGCTCGAGGACTTCTACGCCCCCGGCGACGCCCGCGCGACCTACGTGAAGCCAATCGCCCCGTCTTGATTCGCGCCCTCCGCGGCGCGTACAGCCGCGCAGCCTGCTGCGCGGCTAGCTGAGGGCGGCGGCGGCGACGGCCTGTCCGAGACGCTTGGCCTTCTCGTCCGGCATGAAGATGTTGACCGTCACGCACTCGGGATAGTGCTTGCGCACCGTCTCGCGGGCGGTGGCGAGAATGATCTCGCCTCCGCGACCGGACGTGACGCGCCCGAGCATGAGCAGGTTGTCGTAGTCGTAGAACTCGCGGTACCAGGGGACGCTGTGCCCAAGGTGCTCGCCCACGAGCGTGTAGAGGCGGATGGCGCGCTCGTCCTCCGCGGCCATGAGCCGCTGCACCTCGAGGAGGCGCTCCGGCAGCTTCATGTCCTCCGGGAAGGGAATGCCGAGCTTGCCGGCGAGATAGTTGGTGGCCTGCTGCGAGAAGTACATCGCGCCGACGCCGACGTCGCCGGACCATTCGTCCGCGGGGGCGTCGGGGGCGAAGTCGACGGGCGTGAAGGCGAGTTCGTTGAGGCGCCCCGTGATGTGGCCGCTGCGGTCGAGGTAGCCGCCCGCCTGGCTGGAGCCCATGGCCACGCCGAGCACGGCCGTGGTGCCGCCGGTGACGTACGCGGCGAGCGCGGTGACGTCGCCGTCGTTCTCGACCTTGACGGGCACGTTCCACTGCTTCTCGATCGTGCGGAACATCGACTGAGCCTCGGCGTAGCGGTCCGCCGGGACGGCGCGCAGCAGCGAGGCCACGCGGATCTGGTTGTCCACCACGATCCCGGCCGTGCTGCCGCCGATGGCGTCGACACGCGGCAGGTGGGCGGCGGCGGCGCGCAACCCCTCGTTGAGCTTGTCGACGTGGTACTGCGGATCGGCGGCGTTGCGCGGATCCCAGGGGAATTCGTCGCTGAACGTCACCTTCCCCTCCTGGACGGCGGCGATCTTGAAGTCGCTCGCGCCGAGGTCGAAGCCGATCCGGCAGCCCTTCCAGGAGATGCCGGCGCCGCGGACGGAATCTTTGGAGGCCGGGACTTCCTCGGGGCGGCAGCGGCGGATCTCCATCTCACACCCGTAGGCCTTGAACATCATGTCGCGATCGAAGTCGCGGGCGCCACCCTTCGAATACGCGGCTTCGACGGCCTGGCAGACCGCCTCGGGCCCGGCGAGGTGCAGCCGCCAGCCGCCGGCGGCCCAGAGCGCGAACTTCACGGCGCGCTCGGCGAGGCGCTGCGTGGCGGGATCGTGCTCCCGCCCCGCGGGGATCGGCAGCACGTAGCGGAAGCAGCAGCCGTCCTCGCGCTCCCACGCGAAAACAAATTCGTTCACCGCGCCGCCACCCGCGCGCAGCTTCTTCACTTGCGACATCATCGGAACCATGCTGGCCATTGCGAAATCCTCGTCGGTTGTCAGTGTCTCATCTACATGCGGCGTATTATTCACTTTTGGCGGGAATAAGTCAAGTCCTCGAAAGTCGTTGCAGCAATTCGCAATATGGCCGACCCTGCTTCGCTGCGGCGTGCTCGGAGAGCCCGCCCTACCTCGTAGACTCCCCGTTTGGCGGTGATTTCGGGGTAGGGCGCGATCTCCGAGCGCGCCGTTTCCCTGGTCCCCGGCCATATTGCGAATTGCTG
>JAAZAI010000274.1 GCA_012514445.1 Lentisphaerota bacterium | reverse complement strand
GAAACCGATGCCCAGGCGACGGCCGAGGCGTCGCGCCAGGCCGACGACGACGCGCACAAGGCCAAAGGCGCCCTGGAGACCGAAAAACCCATCCTCGCGCAAGTCCGCTCGCTGGATCAGAGGCTTGACGATCAAAAAGAGGCTCTTCGGGAAGGCGAAGCGGCTTGTCGCCGCGATGCGGCGCGCCTCGCCGCGGACGAGCAGGCAATGATGGCCGAAGAAGCCCGGCGCGTCGGCATGGCGGAGGAACTCGCCCGCGTCGAGGCGTACTGCATCGAGCATCGACCCGATGAATGGCTGGTCGCCAACCTCGCCGGCGTGGAGGAGCAGGTGAACGGCCTGATCGCCAAACAGCGCGAGATCGTCCGGAAGGCGCAAGCCGTCCAGGACGCCCAAGCGGCATCGCGGAAGGCGACCGAGGCGCTCGACGCCTGGACCGCGGAGGCGGAGAAGCTGAAGCGCGAGCAGGCGCGCGCCGCCGCGCAGCTCCAGCGGGAAAAGGAGGCGCTGGCCCCGTTGCTGGAAAATCGGCTGCTGCGCGAATACCGCGCCGACAAGGACGCCTTGCTGCGGGAAAAGGCGCTGCTCGCGCAAATCGCGAAGCTCGAGGATCTCCGCGCGAAGCTGGAGGATGGCAAGCCCTGCCCGCTCTGCGGTGCGGAGGCGCATCCCTACGCCGCCGGCAACGTCCCCGCGGCCGACGAAGTCGACCGCAAAATCACGGCGTTGGACGAACGCATCGAGAAGGCCGAGGAACACGAGGCCGCGATCAGGAAATGCGAAGCGGCGGAATCCAAGGCGCGCAGCCAGCAGGCGGATGCCGAAAAGCACGAGGCGCTGGCGGCAGGCGAGAAAAAAACGGCGGAGAGGGCCGTTGCCGAGGCCGACGCATCGCTGCGCGAACTTCGGGACGAGCTCGCCACGCGCAGACAATCCCTGTTTGAGAAACTTCAGCCGCTGAGCGTCGCGGAGGATGTCGACGCGGACTTCGCCACGTTGCTGGAAACGCTCCGCGAGCGGTTGAGGCAGTGGCAGAGCCGGCTCGGCGAACAAGCCCGCCTGGGCAAGGCGCTCGCCGCGCTCGACGCCGCGATCCGGGAAATCGCCGGCGCGCTCGAAGTTCAGCGCGCCTCGCTGGAGGATAAGCGAACGAAGCTGGAAGAAGCGAGACGGGAAATCGCCGAGACAAGCGACCGGCGCAAGAATATTTACGGCGACAAGGATCCCGTCGCTGAGGAGCGGCGCCTGTCCCAGGCCATCGCGGACGCCGAGGGAAGGCAGGAGGAGGCGCGCGACCGGCACGGCCAGATTCAGCGGCAATGGCACCTCGCGAAGGATCGAATCGACTCGCTCAAGACCGCCATCGCCGGACGCGAGTCCGAACTGGGGCGGCTGGAGACCGAATTCGCGGCGGCGCGAGCTTCCGCCGGCTTTGCCGACGAGAGCTCGTTTCTGGCGGCGCGGCTGGACCCCGGGGAGCGCGAAGCCCTGACGGCCCGTGCGAACGAACTGGAGCGGCGCCTGACAGAACTCAAGGCAAGGCGGGACGACCGCGAGAAGCGGCTGCAGTCCGAACAGGCGAGACGACTCACGGACGAGACGCTGGAAGTCCTCCAACCCCGCTTCGAGCGAGGCGAGGCCGCGCTGAAGTCGCTGCGCGACGAACTGGCCGACCTTAGAACCCGGTTGCGACAGAACGACGAGGCCCGGAAACGGCTGAAGGGGAAGCAGGCGGCCATCGAGGCCCAGGAACGCGAATGCGGACGATGGGCGCGGCTGCACGAGCTGATCGGCTCGGCTGACGGCACGAAGTTCCGCAACTTCGCCCAGGGGCTGACCTTCGAGATGATGATCGGGCATGCGAACCGGCAGCTTCGGAAGATGAGCGACCGCTACCTGCTCGTCCTCGACGAGACGGAGCCCCTCGAACTCGATGTGGTGGACAACTATCAGGCCGGCGCGACGCGCTCCACGAAGAACCTTTCGGGCGGCGAGAGCTTCATCGTCAGCCTCGCGCTGGCGCTGGGACTGTCGCACATGTCCAGCCGGAACGTCCGCGTGGACTCGCTGTTTCTGGACGAGGGGTTCGGCACGCTCGACGACGAGGCGCTCGACATGGCGCTGGAGACGCTGGCCGGCTTGCGGCAGGACGGCAAGTTGATCGGCGTCATCTCGCACGTGCTGGCCTTGAAGGAGCGGATCGCCACGCAGATCCAGGTGACCCCCGTCTCCGGCGGCAGAAGCCGGATCGCCGGCCCCGGATGCCAAGGCGTCGCGTGATGCGGCATCAGTCCTCCGATCCGGTGTAGTACCAGGGCGGATGCTTGGCCTTGCGCTCCCATTTCGCGTGGGGCGCGATCGTGCCCGGGGGACGCCGGACGGGCGCGGCGCGCTCCATCGTCTCGCGCGCGCGACGCAGCCGCGCCCGGCTGCGCCTCCGATACACGCGCCATCGCCAAGGCACGACGACCACGCCGACGAGGAACCCGACGACGACCCCTCCCAGAAGCGCGTGCGGCAGCAACGATCTCCAGTCCATGTTTGCTCCTTGCCGTTTACGGGAGTTGCCTCCGCTGCGAGAACGCGCGGATGCAGGGGGCGAGGTCCTCCAATGTCGGAGGCTTGCCATCGTGCAAATCGCGTTCGAACGCCCACATCACGCCGTCGAGACCGTAGCGGCGGGCGCGCTGGAACGTCAACTGCATGGCGGCCATGCCGCCGCCGCCCGTGTTCTCGCCCATCACCCGCAGCTTCAGGGGATGCGCGGCGGCCAATGACGACAGATGGCCGATGGGACAGGGATTTTTGGGATCGGGCGCATCGTCGTCGCTCCATTCCGGACGGGAGTCGATCCACGTGCCGCAGACCATCACCCGCGGGTTTTGAATGCCCTCGATGAATCGTTTGAAGGCGAAGGCGCGTTGGATTTCGCCATTGCGCTCCGCCGACGTCGTGCCGTTCAGGTCGTTGAGCACGGCGCTTTCAAGCTGCCCCTCGCGAATCCCCCACGAGGGGTAGAGCATGGCCATGCGACCTTCGTACTGCCGGGCGACCAGCTCGATCTGCCAGTCGTGGAAGTTCGCCAGCGCGTCGACATACCAGGCGGCGAACCGCCGCGCGTCCACGTGGTCGGCGCTGGGCCGACCGGGCGTCCACCCCGGCACCGGACAGGGCTTGACGCCCGCGGGAAGGCCCTCGACCTTCCCTTGGGCGATGTCGTCGTAGGCCCAGTAGGCGTTTTTCCGGCCCTTGAAGCTGGGATGCGGGTAGCCGATCTCGCTGTAGCGCATAAGGCCCAGGCGGACGATGTCAACGTCCTTCCCGAAGTCCGCCAGCACTCCGGTCACGTAGGCGCCGAGCATCTCACGCAACTTCGCGTTGAACACGACGTTGACGCCCGTCTCGCCGATGCCGCCCGCATATGCCTCCCCGTATTGGTTGCGATACCGGCTGTTGGGCTGCCCGTAGATCCATTCCGGCGGATACTGGGCCCCGAAATCAAGCATGATGGCGTACCCGGCCTGGCGCATTTTCTGCACCTCCGCCTTTTTTTCGTCAAGGTACGCCTGATTCCACGCCCCCTCCGTCGGGCAGACCCGATTCCAGATCAGCGCCACGTGGGCCATTCGCGCGCCGGCGTCGTAGTGGCGCTGAAGATTCGGCATCGTATTCTGGAGGATACCTACAAAGGGCGCGGACTCCCGCGTGGCGCCCGACGCCACGACGCACAACATCGCGAACATGACGCATGCGGACGTGTGACTGAACTTCAGGATCACATTGCCTCTTTTGCTTATGCTCGACTTGCCAAGGCTAGCGTTTCGCCTCCCAAGACGAGCTTTCCGCGCGCTTGAGCGGAACGGCGGGGCCGGTGGCGGCCGTGACGTCGAAGCGGTCGAACTTGAGGTTGCGCACATGCCGGGCCACGAACGGCACGTCGGCCTCGATCACGCCGGAGACGTTGTCGAAGCGGACGTCCTCGATCGGAGAATCCGCCGTGCCCTCGAGCCACAGCGGCTTCTTCGCCTTGAACACGATGTTAGAAAAGGAGAACCGGGAGATCTCGCGCAGGCGGATTCCGCCTTCGCAGAAGATGCGGATGGGATGGCTCCCCGAGGCGATGTCGATGTCGCTGAAGCGGATGTCCGACACCTTGAGATAGCCTTGGCAGTTTTTTCCGAGATAGCGGAGCGGAGATTCGCAGTGGATGCCGATGCCCGTTCCGCGGAAGGTCAGGTGGCTGAAGGCGCAGTGGCGGATCGTGTCGTCGCTGGGGCATCCGATCCGGATCCCCTGACAGCGGCTGTCCAGCGCGCACTGGGTCACCAGGACCTCCTCGCAGACGACCGGAACGTCCGGCCGCTTGCGGATCGCCCGGAGGATGATGCAGTCGTCGCCCGTCCGGAAGAAGCTGTCGCTCACCGTGACACGGCGGCAGCCGTCGAGGTCGATGCCGTCGTTGTTGATCATCTGCTGGCATCCGGCGACGCGGACCCGCGTGATGTTCACGTCCTCGCAGGCGATGAGCCAGAACGTCCATCCGGGGGAGTCGATGAACGACACGCCGCTGAACAGGACGTTCCGGCAGTTGTAGAACTGGACCATGCGGGGCCTGGGATGCGGGGGCTTCGCGAAAAACGCGCCTTCGGGGACGTTCCGGTCGTAGAACGCCGGGCCCGCCCCGTTGATCTCGCCGGCTCCGGTGATGGAGACGTTCTCGGCGTTCGCGCAGGCGATGAGGCACTTCCTGGAATTCTCGGGAGCGACCGCGTCGAAGCCGGGATCCGTGAAATCGTCGTACGCCTCGGGGGTGTCGTATCCCTGGATGCGGGATCCCGCCGGGATGTTCAGCTCGACGTTGCTTTTCAGGTAGAGCGTTCCCGATAGGAAGACACCCGGTTCGAGCCGGACCCTTCCCCCGCCAGCCCGCGCGGCCTCGTCGATCGCCGCCTGAATGGCCCGCCCCGTCTTCTCGCTGACACAGCATTCCATGACTGAGTTCCTTTCGTGCGGCTCAGTCTATACCATCGCCCTCCTTCATTTCCATCGAAAACGTTCGGCGCGCCTAAATAATTCCGCTATTGAGTTCCTCCCCAGTCGGCGCAAAAGTCCCAGTTTGTCGAGGAGTGGTGGTAGGCTGCGACACCGCTGCAGTAGGGCACGCCTGGCGAATCAACCCAACTTAGCGAGAACGTGTCGTTAGTCTGATGGTAGAATTTCTGCTTGCGGAGGTACATGGGTAATGCATCGTCGGGGCGAAGGACTTCGGTTACCTGCTTCGGATACCCCCCGTGATGACTCCGATACTCTTCAAGCCGTGGGATGAGTGATTCGCAGAAAACTTTCGCTTCGCGGCAATGTCTGCGTTTCAATGCGTCTGCCGGCCCGGCTCCGATCAACAGAACAAGAAAGAAGATCGCGACCCCGAACCCGATTCCCGGCAGGAGGCAGAGATTGAGCCGAGGCAACGCGAGCAGGATCAATGAAAGGATGACCGATGGAACGACAACAAAATAGGCACCCAGAAGAGCGATGTCGCCGAAGGGAATTCGTCCGACCGTGAGCATCGGCCCGAACAGGACGGAGGCAACGCCTGCAGCCAAGCCAATTTTCACCGGAATGACGATCCTTTTCATATAGCGTCCTTCCAAGGCGAACGATCCTATTGAACCTGCTTCTGAAAACAACCTGTGATCGTTGAAGGGGGAAGTCTATGTTTCGCCACGGTATCTGTCAAGCCTCGTGAAAGGTCAGAGGGATTCAGAGAACTCGTGTGTAATGTAATATTGAAGTTTTCGCGAGATTACGGTGATGATGTAATCTCGCGATTTCTTCAATATTACATCCCCAGTGCAGAATGGTGCGAGTGCGGAGCCTCGCGTTCTTAGGGTGAAACGGACTCTCGCCATAATCTTGAAATTTCTTTCAAGATTACGGAGGTGAGCTGGGGCGGCGGCCTCGACGTCTGCGGAGGGCTGCGTCGATACTGCCGGGGCGGTTGCGCTGAGAGCGCAGTCGAATGCGGCTCGCCGGGACGGCTTCGCCCCCCCCCTCCTTGGCCGCAGTGCGAACGACGGCCTTAATATGAAAATTTCTGAGTTATTCGAGACGAGGGAAAGTACCAACCCGGCTACGACGGGTTGCCCGTCAGCGGCAGGACATTGCCGCCTTCCATAGCCGTGCATGCCTTGGAGCGAATGTCTGTGCCATTCGAACGGGCGACGCGTCGGAGCCGCGTCGGTACTACTGGATGTAATCTGGAATGTGTGTGCGATCGCGGGGTTCGCTCACCAGCGAAAAACGTGTTCGCGGTATGGCGTCGTGTCGGGGTCTTTGACGAAGACGATGTCCTCCGCCATTTCCTCCGGCTTCAGCCGCCCCTTGAACTTGCAGAGATAGGTGTATTCGTCCAGTTCCACGCCATCGAAGAAGCCCTTGGGATCGATCTCGTACAGCAAGTGATCGAGTCGTCCCATGCCCATGCTTCCGGCGAACCGCAAGGCAAGGCGGTTGTTGCAGGTCATCTTGATTTTGGAGGCGAGG
>JAAZAI010000273.1 GCA_012514445.1 Lentisphaerota bacterium | reverse complement strand
GACGTTTTCGCCCAGGACGGCGCGCAGGCCCGCTTCGTCGACGGCGGCGAAGACGGCGTCCTCGAGCATGTACATGTCGAAGAGCGCGGTGCAGCCGGTACGGAGGAGTTCGGCGCAGGAGAAGAGCGACGCCGTGCGGACGATCTCGGGCGTTAGGCGCGCCTCGACGGGGAAGATGTCCTGCTGGAGCCAGTCCATGAGCGCCTTGTCGTCGGAAAACCCCCGCAGCGCGCTCATCGGGATGTGGGTGTGGCCGTTGACGAGGCCGGGCATGATCACCGCCTCGCCGAGGTCGAGGACGCGGTCTCCGGGCCTGCGGGCCTGGACGTCCGCGAGCGCGCCGACGTCCGCGATGCGCGTGCCTTCGACGGCGACGGCGCCGCGTTCGAGGATGTCGCGGGCGTCGTTCTGGGTGATGACGGAGTCGGCGGCGTAGATCATGGCGTGATGGCGGTTCTTCTGCTGGAATGGTCGGGGTTTCGGTTGTGCCTTGCATCATACCCCTTCGGCGAACGCCTCTGCAACAGAAAAGCCCCGGGTGCGCGTCAGGAAAGCGACATGATTGTGTTTTTGGGAGTTGGAAGCTGTCTTCAAGCTTCGTCGCTTTGTCGCGAGACGATCCCAACAAGCTCTTAAGCTCAGTAACGCGAATGCCGGTCACTTTACCGGGGGCATCCTCGTCGAGGAAGGCACGCTTCGGATCAACCACTCCGATGCGCTCAATGGCATGGCATGGGTGAACTTGGGCGGAGGAGACGCTCCGGTCACGCTGGCCGCCGACAACATTTCAACGATCAACCATTGCGGCATCCGTCTCTACGCCGACAGCACGAACACCGTAACGCTCAGCTTCGGCATCGCCAATGCGATCGAGTTCAAGAACTCGCTCCGGTTCGAACGCCAGCTCGTCGTCAACTCCGCCAACAGCAGCGCCGACATACGCCTGACCGCTCTGCTCTACGGATATGGCGGCATCTACAAAACAGGTCCAGGTAGCCTGAGACTGGCCTCCTACAACAACCAGACGGGCCCCATTGTCATCAGCCAGGGCCGTGTGCTCCTTCAACAGCACAACGGCGCCATGTCCGGCGGCACCGTTGTGCTGGGCGACGAAAACACGGGTGCAAACTCCGTCGGCGTGAATTTCGGGTACGGCATCTCCCTCGGAGCCGACCGCAAGTTCCATTTCACCACGAATGGAACCGGAAGCGCAAGCATCGGAACTTTCGCCGGGAGCACCTCCGCCTCAACCGTCGCCGGGACCATTCAAATCGACCGGGACATCAGCATCGGGAACGGCAACTTGACCGGCAACGGCCTCACGATCGGCGGCGTCATCTCGGGCGTGGGCGCGGTGCAGGTCGGTAATTCAACCGGCTACACCACGCGTTTCTCCGGCGCGAACACATACGAGGGCGGGACCACGATCGCGGGAGGTAAACTGACCGTCTTGTCATCGGGGAAGCTCGGAAGCGGTCCGGTGACCGTTTCCGCTGGAGCAACCCTTGACCTCGACAATGGAGCGGCCATCAGCGACGCGGCCGCCCTAACCCTGAATGTCGGTACAAGCACCTTTGGCATCGTCGATCTGGCAATTCGCCAAGGGCAGGACAGGCTGGTGGGGTGAGGGCAAATGGGACGTGGTTGACAAGACGTTGCAGGTGCAAAACGGCTTTGCCTGCCAGGACAAAATCGAGGTCGATGGCGGGCAGCGGTACCGGATTCGCTTCGAGGCCAAGGGGACGGGCGGCTACGTGCAACTCAGCTATCGCGGCGGCGGCATCAAGGGCGGCTGGTACGGACCCGCATCGGCGACGCTGGAGTGGGGCCAGGAAAAGGCATTGGCGGTTTGCGACGAGGCTGCGGACTGGAAAGCCCATTCCGTCGTCGTCCAAGCGCCCGCGAAGGCCGACCAGATGCTGCTCTATCTGCGTCGTCTGCCCGGAAAGAAGGAGGGAATGGCCCAGTATCGCAACGTGAGGTTGGAGCCGACGGAGGAGGCCGTGACGCGTCCGGCGGGATTTGCCTTCGCGCAGATTCGGAATCCCGATTTTTCCAAGGGCAAGGCTCCGTGGTGGGGCGAAGGCCAGTGGGACGTCGAAAACGGCGAACTGAAAATCACCGGCGGATTCGCCTGCCAGGACGGCATCGCGGTCGAGCCGGGCAAGCGCTACAAGCTCTCCATGCGGATCAAGTCCGCGGGTGCGCCGGCGGGGTCCGTGTTCGTCCAGGCCAGCTACCGCGGCGAAGGCGTTTCCCAGGGATGGGTCGGTGCGGAGACCGTCAAACAGAGCTGGGGCGGCGAGCGCGCCCTGTTCGTGACGGGCGGCACGCAGGATTGGGAGACCGTCTCCTGCGTCATCGCCCCGCCGGCGGACGCCGAGACCCTGCTGGTCTACTTGCGGAAGAAGGCCAAGACGGAAGGCACCGTCTGCTATGTGACCACGGCGACGAAGAAAGTCGAGGCCCTCTACGTCGACCGCTTCATCTTTGTCCGCGTGAAATAGCACGGCAAGTCAAACGCATGCAATGTCTGAAGCCACCCCTGAATCTGCTGCCCCGGGTTCGCAGGGCCATGGCATCTGGCTTCTATGCCCGAATATGAAAAACTCATTCCCCTTCAAAATCGCCGCACACCATGTCGCGTTCGGGCTCGCGGCGTGGTCGCTGTCGCTGCCGGCCGCGCCGTGCTTTGCGGAGGCCCGGCACGACGGCAGCCGGGTTCTGACGAACGGCGCGATGGTCGTCGAGATCATGGATCCGGTCCACCCGGCGCGCTACAATCGCGGCACGCGCTTCACGCCAATTGCCTGCGTTCTCGGCGCACGGCTCGATGGCCGCGAGTTTCTATTCAACCCCGTTGAACACAATCCCGTCGACGACCACGCGGGGCTCGCCTCCGAGTTCGACCTCTGCATCCCTGGCGGACCCGCCGGACATCTGCCTCCCGGATATGACGAAGCGCAAGTCGGCGAGGGCTTTCTGAAAATCGGCGTCGGCGTGTTGCGCAAGCAGGCGGGGGCGTACTCGCTGTTCCAGAACTGCGAAGTGATCGAAGCCGCGACGACGTCCGTCTCGTGGAGCCCATGCGGCGCGCGCTTTTCGCAGCAATGCGGCGGCGTCAACGGCTATGCCTACGAGCTCGACGCGGAATTGAGCGTCGGCACCAACGGCGTTTCGGTGAATTGGACGCTCCGCAACACCGGCGCGAACCCCCTGACGACGCGAAACTACGTCCACAACTTCTTCCGGTTCGAGGATCAGGATGTCGGGCCCGGCTACGTGCTTTCGTTCCCCTACGACTTCACCGCATCCGGTCTACTCAAAGAGCAGCTCCAGGACGGAAGAAGCATTCGTTTCAATGCCTTGATCCCGGAATGGGTCAACGCCGTCGTCCCCTATCCCGCCGACTTCAACGGCCCCAACACTTGCGAGCTGAAATCCACGTTCAGCGGCATGCGCGTTCTCTGCGCCACCTCGCTCCCGGGCCTGAGGACCGACATCCATGCCCGCCCCAACTACGTGGCGCCGGAGCAGTTCATCCTGCTCTCGCTGGCCTCTGGTGAAAGCCGGGAATGGACGCGCGCCTATTCGTTTTCGCTGCACGATGCCGGATCGGGCTCGCGGAGTTTCCGCTGAGGCTCTGCCCCAGGCCCCGGATGGACCTGAGTGAGTGGAGCGTAGTGAGAAGTGAGGGGTTTCCGCTGAGGCTCTGCCCCAGGCCCCGGTAAGAACAATGGGGTCTGGGGTTTCCCCGGCCGAAACTGCTCACTTCGCTCTACTCACTCCTCACTATTACTGGGGTGCCCCCAGCCACAACGCCTCACGATGCTCCACTCACTCCTCACGGGTGTCGGGCGGTCGCCGAGCGTGTTCTCTACGTTCGCGGGGCATTCGGCCTAACCCCGGCGACCGATCACGAATCGGGTACCCGATTTGGAAAAGTCGGTTGACGCCTCGCACGACAGGAGTATAGACTCGTGACTTTGCAGTACGAGGATTCTGCCGGCGACTTTGAACCCTGGAGGTGCGCGATGAACAAACGGTTGACATGGCGAGTCCAATGAACGAAGATGCGATCGGAAAAAAACCGGACAGCGGGGTGGGGGACGCTTCCGCCGCCGAGGACATCGCGCTGATGCTCCGGGCCAAGGCCGACGATCTGGCCGCCTTCTCACAGCTTGTGCGGAAGCATCAGAACGCCGTGATGAACTTTTTCCTGCGCAGCGGCGTTTACAGGGATGTCGAAGATCTCGCGCAGGAGGCTTTCCTCAAGCTGCACCGCGCACGGCACGGCTACCGGCCGTCCGCCAAGTTCACCACGTTCCTCTATCTCATCGCCCGGCAGGTCATGATCGATTCCATCCGGCGCGGCGTCCGGCGGGCGAAGCTGATGGAGGGATATGGCAAAGAGGCGGACACGGCGGAGGACGCGCCGGGGATGCGGGGCGAGCGGGGCGATGCCGAGAAGGCGCTGGGCTGCCTGAGCCCGGCGCTGCGCGAGACCGTGGTTCTGGTCGTGATGCAGGGATTGACGCATGTGGAGGCGGCGGAAGTCCTGGGCATTCCGACGGGAACGGTGAAATCGAGGATCTCCGCCGCGATGCGGCAAATGCGGATCGCCCTGGAAGCGCCCGGGGCGACGCGGAACCCCCAGACGGATGCAGGCGGGCGCCAGGAGGATTGATGACGATGAACATGCGAAATGCAGAGCGGGATGCGGAACGGGATGCGGGCGACGAGGCGGTCGCCGCGCTCCTGCGCGCCGTTCCCGAGCGAAAGTTTCCGGACGTCTCCGCCTCGGTGGTGTCGGCGATCCTCCGCCGTCGCCGCGCCCGCCGCTTTGGATTTGTCGCGGCGGCCGCGGCCGCCGCCGTGGCCGCGATGGTGGTCGTTCCGTCCCTCCGGCATGAGTCCCCTCCGGAGCATCCGGTCGTCGTGGCGGAAGCCGAGGCGCCGGCGCCCGATCCGGGGCCGGATGCGTGGCTGCTCAAGGCGCAGGAGGCGGACGGGACCTGGGATCCCGCGCGTTGGGGCGGCAGCCGGGAGTATCTCCCGGCCGTGACGGGCTTCGCGATGATGGCGCTCGTGCGCGACGGCGACGGTGATGGCGCGGCCGACGGCGCGGCGGCGCGGGCGGCGCAGGCGTTGCGCGCGATGCAGGGGCGCGACGGGCGACTGGGCGGCGGCCGCACGCTGCACAACCACGCGATCGCGGCGGGGGCGCTGCTGCGGCTCTACGAAACAGGACGCTTCCCGGAGCTCTTCTCGGTCGTCGACGGCGCGGTGAACTACATTCGCGATTCGCAAGACGCCGACGGCGGCTGGGGCGAAACGGCAGGCGGCGCCGCGGCGGGCGTATGGCTCGTGGACGCGCTGGGCCGCGCCGACGCGCTGGGCTGGCGGGACAAGGGCGGGCACTTGCGCCGCGGTCTGCGCGCGCTCGAACGCGCGGCAGACGATCCCGCCGAGGCCCTCGCGACCGCGCCGACGCTGGCGGCCAAGCGCGAAGCCGTCGCGGACCTCTGCCGGAAATGGATCGAGGAGAATCCCGTGTCCCGCGCCGGCGGCCGCGTCTACGAGGCCTCCGTCGCGGCGCGTTGACGCGGGAGGGCGCAATGACGGTTTGACGATGGAGGGGTGTGTGTGCGAGAATGACAGACACGTGCGCGCAAAGGCTGCCGCCGACAAGGGGACTTCATGATCGCGGAATACGAGAAGCAAGTCTACACCGCCATGCTGGGCAAGGTCATCGGCGTCTATCTGGGGCGGCCGTACGAGGGCTGGTCGAAGAAGGATATCGAGACGAAGTGGGGCGCGATCGACCGCTATGTCCACGAGGACCAGAAGGTGCCGCTCGTCGTGGCGGACGATGACATTTCCGGCACGTTCACCTTCGTCAAGATCCTCGCCGACTCCGGCCTCTACGCCGACACCCCGGAACGGCTCTACGGCGAGAACTGGCTCAACTACGTCCTCGAAGGCCAGTCCGTCTTCTGGTGGGGCGGGGTCGCCCACTCCACCGAGCACACGGCCTTCCTCAACCTCAAGCGTGGGATCGAGGCGCCCTCGTCGGGTTCGATGGCCCTCAACGGCCGCGAGGTGTCCGAGCAGATCGGCGCGCAGATTTTCATCGACGCCTTCGGCATGGTCGCGCCGGGCAGGCCCGAACTCGCCGTCAAACTCGCCGGCAGGGCCGCGCGGGTCTCCCACGACGGCGAGGCGGTCCATGCCGCGCAGGTCGTCGCCGCGATGGTCAGCCTCGCCTTCGTCGAGAAAGACATGGACCGCATCCTCGACGCGGCCGTCGGCTTCATTCCGCCGCATTCGCTGATCGCGCAGGTTCATCGCGACGTGCGCGCCTGGGCGGTCGAGGACGGCAACTGGCGGAAGACGTACGAGCGCATCGACGAGCGATATGGCTACCAGCGCTACGGCGGCAACTGCCACGTCGTCCCCAACCACGCGGTCATGGTCATGGCCTGGGCCTACGCGCCGCGCGACTTCTTCATGGCGATGCAGATCGTCTGCACCGCGGGCTGGGACACGGACTGCAACGCGGCGAACGTCGGCGCCGTCTCGGCGCTCGTCGCGGGCCTCGGCCATCTCTGCGACCGCTACGACTTCCGGACGCCGTTCGCCGACCGCCTCCTCATCCCGACGGCGGACGGCACGGACGCGGTCTCCGACGTGCTCCGCCAGGCGATGGGCGTCGCGGCCATCGGCCGGCGCGTGATGGGCATGGCGCCGACGCCGCCCCCGAAAGGCGGGGCGCTGCACCACTTCGAGATGCCGGGCGCCCTGCATGGCTATCAGGCGGAGCCCGGTTCCGCCGCCATCAACCTGCCCGCGGCGCAGGGCTTCTCGGGGGAACGCTGCCTCTGCTTCTGCTTCCGGGCGGACGCGAAACGGCCGGCCCGGATGGAGACGCCGACGCTGTTCGATCCGGCCGGGGCGCCGGCGGGGTACAGCGTCATGGCGACGCCGCTGCTCTTCAACGGCATGACCGTTCGCACCCGCGTCGCCTGCGTGTCGGCGTCCGCGCCGGCGTCGCTGCGCCTGTTCGCGCGCGATGCGGCGGGCGCCGTGGTGCGCTCGGATCCGCAGCCGCTGCGGACGGGCGGCGACGCGGAGCTGTCGTGGCAGGTGGCGGCGGGGGCCGCGTCGCTGCTGGCGTTCGGATTCGAGGTCGAATCCGACGAGCCGTGCCTGGGCGAAGTGCTCGTCGACTTCGTGGATTTCGGCGGCACGGCGCGGCTGGATCATCCCGACGTCCTCCCCAACCAGGGGCCCCGCGGCATCCCGGGCTGGATTTCCAATCTCGACACCGTGCGCGGCAAGTTTTCATCCGATCCCCACGAGCTGCTGTACCTGGGCCGGAACGAGGGTCTGGGCGTGCTCGTCACGGGCGGGCGGGGCTGGCGCGACTGCACGATGAAATGCGGCTTCCAGATCCACGCCGCCGCGCGCGCCGGCGTGCTGCTGCGCTATCAGGGCATGCGCCGCCACTACGCCGTCGTGTTCACGAAGACGGCGCTGCAGATCGTCCGCAACCGCTACGGCGAAACCGTGCTCGCCGAGACGCCGTTCGAGGCCGAGGAAAACCGGTTGTATGCCTTGGAGACCTCGGCTTGCGGCGACGAGATCCGGATCCGCGTCGAAGGCGGGCCGACGCTCGCGGTGCGAGACGCGGCGTTCGACTGCGGCGGCGCGGGCTTCGCGGTCGAACGCGGACTCGCGGGTTTTCGCGCACTCGAAATCGAGGCGTCCGTGGAAACGCCCCCGCCCGGCGGCGTGCGCTGAGGAAAATGGCTGAGAAAACAGGGGCCAGAAAAAACAGGGGCCACACCCTCGATTATGAGGATAAGGGGGTGTATCCCGTTTCATTTTGTCGCATTTCGATGGTTGGAAATGTCACACCTGTCACATCCACTCGGAAGGGTGGGTGGAGATGAGAATGTTGTTTATCAATCACTTATGCCGTTTCTGAT
>JAAZAI010000272.1 GCA_012514445.1 Lentisphaerota bacterium | reverse complement strand
GCAAGTCACGGTCGAAAACCTCGGTCTTGAAGACCGTCGAACCCAGATCGATTCCCAAAATCATCTCTGACGAATCCCCGCTTCGCATCACCACACCGTCGTCTTCATGACGTCGGCCTCGAACCAGCGCATCGCGAGCTGCGGCCAGACATCGGTGGGGTTGCCTTTGCGGAACATGCCGTAGCCGTGTCCGCCACGCGAGAAGAGATGGAGTTCGGCAGGCGCTTTCGCCTGGCGCATCGCGATGAAGTAGGCGAGGCTGCTCAGGACGAGATCGCCGTCGTCTTCGGCCTGGATCATGAACACCGGCGGCGTGGAGGACGAGACGGCCAGTTCCGGATCGAGCGCGTAGCCGTCCCGGAACAAGTAGGCGGGATAGATGAGCAGCGAAAAATCGGGACGCGGGCTTACGGCGTCAACCGCGTCGACGGGCTCGTAGACGGGGGCGGCGCCGAGATTGCACACGCGCGCGGCGAGGTGCGCGCCGGCGGAGAAGCCGAGGATGCCGATGCGATCCGGCATCACGTTCAGCTCGGCGGCACGGGCGCGGATGAGGCGCATCGCGCGCACGGCGTCGGCCTTCGCCGCCGAACGACGGTCGGGACAGCGGTACTTGAGCAGAAAGGCGGAAATGCCGTTGGCATTGAGCCAGGCCGCCACGGCGGTTCCCTCGTGGTTCCAGGCGAGGATGCTGTAGCCGCCGCCGGGGCAGACCAGAACCGCAGGCCGGGGCCCTTTGCCTGATGCAGGGCAAAACGTCAAGGACGGTACGGTCACATCGGTGAGACGGTCGATTTCATCGGTTGGGTCCACCAGGCGCCCCAGACTTCTCGTTTCGGCGGGTTCGGCGAAGGGCTCCAGCCCCTCGGGCCAGATCGGAAGATCGGCGAATGCTTCAGTTTTCATGATTCTAAAAAGGGCCTCGCGGCCTCGACTTTCCCATCCTTGCGGAACTATTGGACGATGACGCGATAGACGCCGCGTCCGTTGTCGCTGATGCGGAAGCCGGTCACCGCGCGCTTGCCGCCCAGATCGATCATGTGGAGCTTGCCCTCTTGCAACCGCACCGTCTGCGGAAGCGCGGTTTTCTCGGGGCGGACGACGACGGTGTTGATGGAGACGGTGCCGGAGACGAGTTCGAGGTAGCATCGGGTGATCTGGCGGTTCACGACGACCTCCTTCGCCTCGCCGCCGGCGTTCAGCGTGGCGAGGACGACGGCGCCCTTGGGATAGCGCACCTCGCGCCGGGGCGGCTCGCGCCGCTCCTCGTCGCGGCGGTCGCGTTCCCGGCGCATCTCGTCGTAACGGCCGTCGTAGCGGTCGCCGCGCAAGTCGTAGTGGCCGGCCGGCGGGCCGCCGCGTCCGCCGTAGTCGTAGGTGTAGCCGTATGCGTCCTGCTCTTGGATCTGGCGGTCGACGTCCCGCTGATCCGGGCGCCGCCGGGGCGGATTGGGTCGCCGCTCGGGCTGCTGCGAACCCAGAGGGCGAACCACCACGGGCTCGCGGCGGGGTTCGGGCCGCGGCGGGGGGAGCTGCGTCCGATGCGGGTGCTGCGGAGGCGGACGATGCGCGGAATCCCTTCCAGGCTCGCGCGGAGGCATCCACCGGCGCGGGGGCTCTTGCTGAGGAGGAGGAGGAGGCGTGCGCAGCCCGGGGGCGGGCTGCCGGGGCGGCAGCGGCTCGGTGATCACGTTCCACTGCGCCGAGGCCGACATGCCCGCGGCCATCCACGCGATGATGAGGAAACCAGCTTTTGCGATCGTCTTCATGGAGCACCTCCTGTCATTCGCCTTCGACCGGGACGCCGGTCGATTCCGGCAACCCTTAGACGCAAATCGATGAATTGATATTCACTTTTTGTAACATTGATTCTAATCCTTGCCGCAACGCGAACCAAGTGGTTTCGACAAGCGCAACGACAATCCTCTCATTGACGAGCCTCGAGTATACGCCAGACGCCGGCCGTCCGCAAGAAGGATGAAGGGTGGGCGTGTAATCGGTCGGCGGCAGGCTGAAAGCGTGTGTGGGGGTGGAAGTGTGTGGGTGTGGGAGTCCCGCGTCTGCCGTACTCGTACACCTACTCTTACACTCGAATCTTGTCTTGAATCCCGGATTGGCGTGTAGGAGTATGTGTACGAGTACGAGGAGGAACACGCCCCTCTCACCCCCTCACGGGATCGGGCAGTCGACGGGACATGATTCCAATAACACTGAATCCAGAACCCTGTCTCCTGACCCCTTGGTGGGCGGCAACTATATTGACGCCCACCCCTCGTCGTGGAGGACACGAAGTTCGACTCGGTCATCCCCGCCGTCCAGGCCGGCAAGGCGGATCTCGCCGCGTCGGGGATCACGATCACGGAAGACCGCAAGAAGACGATCAACTTCACCATTCCCT
>JAAZAI010000271.1 GCA_012514445.1 Lentisphaerota bacterium | reverse complement strand
GCGATGGAGATGCGCTGCTTCTGGCCGACGGAGAGCTGGACGCTGCGCGTGCCGATCACCGAATCGTAGCCTTCCGGCATGGCGTCGATGTCGTCGTGGATCTCCGCGATCTTCGCGGCGTTGACGACCTCCTCGAACGAGGCTTCGGGCTTCGCGTAGCGGATGTTGTCCGCGATGCTCACCTGGAAGAGCAGGGACTCCTGGAGCACGATGCCGAACTGCCGGCGCATGCTCGCCTTCGCGATGTCCTTCACGTCGACGCCGTCGATCCGCACGGCACCCTGCTGCACGTCGTAGAGGCGCATGAGCAGCGAGAGAATCGTCGTCTTGCCGCACCCCGTGGGGCCGACGAGCGCGACGGTCTCGCCGGCCTGGATGTGGATGTCGAGGTCGCGCAGGATGACCTTGCCCGGCTCGTACCAGAAGGTGGCCTTGTCGAAGTCCACCTGGCCGCGCACGTTGCCTTCGAGGCGGACGGCGCCGGGCTTTTCGGTGACTTCCGGCTGCGCGTCGAGGATCTCCAGGAGCCGGTCCGCCGAGATGCGCACGTTCTGGAGCTGCTCCGCGAGCTGCGAGAAGCGCACCGCCGGCCAGAGGATCTGCATCGCGTACGTCGTGAACGCCGTCACGTCGCCGTACGACGCCGCGCCCGCGAGCACCATCGCGCAGCCGAGGAAGTAGATGCACGTGCGGCCCGTGTCCTGGAGCAGCATCGTGTTGATGTTGAAGTTCGACGAGGCGGACCAGCCGACGACGAGATGGTCCATGAGCGCCACGGACTGGCTGTTGAACACCTCCTGCTCGCGCTCCTCCGCGCCGTACGTCTTCACCGTCAGGTTGGCGACGAGGCGGTCCTGGACGCCGCTCGCGAGGCGGTCCTCCGAGCTGCGCACGCTGATCCACGCGCGGCGGATCTTGACGATGTTGAAGCGGTAGTTGGCCACGAACAGGGTCAGCACGACGAGGATCGGCAGCGAGAGGCGCCAGTTGATGTACAGCGTGGCGCTCACCGCGAAGAGCGAGCAGACGAGGTCCGAGACGACCTGCACCGAGGCGACGTTGAGGATCTGCTGCATCACCGAGCTGTCGCCCATCAGCCGGTTCGTGAGCTTGCCCGTGCTGTTCTTCTGGAAGTAGCCGATGTGCATTCCGAGCATGTGCCGGTACACGGCCATGCGGACGCGAAGCACGAAGGTCTGCCCGATGTAGGCGATGCCGATGATCTGGATGTAGCTGATCGCCGCGTGCAGGATCGGCACGAGGATCATCATGACCGCGAGTCCGGGCAGCAGCGAGTCGCGCCGCAGGCCGATGACCTCGTTGATGATCGCGCGGGTGAAGAGCGGCGGCAGCATCGCCAGCACGGAGAGGACCGCCGTCAAGAGCACCAGACCCGCGATCTTCCACTTGAAGGGAGCGATGAAGGGCGCGATCTTCCGCAGGGTCTCGCGCGTCGACTTCTGCTGCTGCTGGTTTTTTCTGGCTTCGGCCGGATGATTCGGCTCTTTCGGCATGGTGGACCGCACTCCGCTGATTATCGTTGCCGGCCAGTATACCATCCCGGTCGCCTGCGGATAAAGCTCAAACGGGCGCCCCCGTCACGTCCGGATGGGTTCGAGGTCCTTGAGGCTCTTGAGGCCGAAGTGGTCGAGGAAGGCGGGGGTGGTGCCGAAGAGGAAGGGGCGGCCGGGGAGGTCGCTGCGGCCGATGATGCGCACGAGCTGCATCTCCATGAGCGCCTTGACGACGTGGCCGGCGTAGACGCCGCGGATCGACTCGATCTCGGAGCGCGAGACGGGCTGGCGGTAGGCGATGATGGCGAGCGTCTCGATCGCCGGGCGGGAGAGGCGCGCGGGCTTGCCCTTGTTGAGCATCTTGCGCACCCACTTGCCGCAGTCGGACGCGGTCTGGAAGCGGTAGCCGCCCGAGGCCTCGACGAGTTCGACGCCGCTGTCCAGCTCGTGGAACTGCCTCTGCAGATCCGCGAGGATCTTCTTGAGCGCGGCGATCGAGATCGTCTGCACCGGCTCGGACGCGAGCTTGAGCGCGGGCTTGGCGGCGGGAGCCGCGGTATCGGCGTCGGCGGGCGTCTGGCCGTCGGCCGCGGCCTGGACGGCCTCGAGATCCTCGTCGCTGACCTGCTGGGAGCGTTCGAGCTGCTCCTGCCGGTCGTCGGCCTCGACGTCCGCGAGGATCTTCTGGCTTTCGTTCAGGGTGATCGGATGGTCGGCGCCGAGCACGAGCGCGCAGACGATCTGCTGGAGGCTCGGGGCGTTCTCAGAGGGGTTCGGCATGGTCTTTCCCTCCGATGACGGGCGGCGGCAGGTGGTCGGCCTCGGCGGGCCCGATCTTGGCGATTTCGATTTCGGTGAACGGGGACTCCTGCAGGATGGTGATCTGGCGGAGGCGCAGGAGCTCGAGCAGGGCGAGGAAGGTGACGATGACCTCGCCGCGCGGGGAGTCGGGGTTGAAGAGCTTGGAGAAGCGGATGCGCGCGGTGGCGGACGTCATCTCGAGGATCATGTCGATCTTGTCCGGCACGGTCCAGCGGATGGGCTCGATTTCGCCGATGGGCTCGATCTTGGCGCGGGCGAGGACCTCGTTGAAGGCGTCGATGAGGTCGAAGAGGCCGACTTCGCCGATGGGGCGCTCCTCCTGGAGGTCCTCCTCGGCGACGAGGAGCCCGCCGGCGGGTCCGAAGACGTTCTGCTGGCGCAGCTCGAACTGCAAGAGCGTGTCCGCGGCGTCCTTGTACTGCTTGTAGGCGAGGAGCTGGCGGACGAGGTCCCAGCGCGGGTCCTTGCCTTCGTCGCCCTCGGCCTCGCCGTCGCCCTGGTCTTCGACGGGCAGGAGCATGCGGCTCTTGATGAGGGAGAGGGTGGCGGCCATGACGAGGAATTCGCCGGCCATGTTGAGGTCGAGCATCTTCATCAGCGAGAGGTACTCGGCGTACTGCTCGGCGATGCGGTCGATGGGGATGTCGTAGATGTCGATCTCGTCCTTGCGGATGAGGTAGAGCAGGAGGTCGAGGGGGCCTTCGAAGACCTCCAGGTTGACCTTGTAGTCGTCGGGCAGGAGCTGCTGTTGCATGTATTCGGCCTAGTTTTCGGGAACGGTTTGCTCCATGAAACAATCCAGAAAATCTTCTGAGATTCCCCGGAGCTTGCGGTTGGAGCACAGGCTGTTGAGTTCCTCCACGGCGGAATAGGCGAAGAAACGCGGTTTCATCTTTCGAAACTGGGGTTTCTGGCAGCGCTTGAAGACCAGGTTGCGATCATCGTCCGGAGCGACGATGACCCATCGGGTCTGGAAAGGCTTGATGTATTCGTAGAGCGTGAGCATGCGGTCCAGTCCGCTTGTGACACCTGTTGAATGTTCGATTTCCATCACCGCTGGAAGCAAATGGCTGTTCTTAAACCAGATGCAGTCAATGAGCAAGGCCGCTTTTTGCGCTTCATTGTAGTCATCAAGCAACGTTTCATCCTGCAAATGTTTGACAACAGCATCATGTTCGGATAGTCGCTTGTTCTGATATTCGATGTGGCGGTCATTCTGAGCAATCCAAGTCCGATATCCAAGCTGACGACCGATAATATAAAGGGATATTTGAATTTGGGTGTGGCGACGCACGCCCGGCGAGACGTCTGAAAGGCGCTTGCCGTTGGGTTGGGTGAGCGTGATCATGTCGTAGAAAATGTCGCGAGCAGGGACTTCCGAGATGACTGTATCGATCTTTTTTTCGCAGATGACGCCGTTTTCGTGTGGCTCTCCGGGGCACCAGAGAAGATGCTTGTGACCTGTCTTGATGGTTTCGGTTTTCCCCATCCTTTCGATTCTCCCGGGGTAGCAGTAGAAGAAGGGCGGTGTATGGGCGAGAAGGGCCTCAAGGGCAGATCGCGTGTTATAGCTTGAGCCAAGCAATCGGTCGAAATTCAAAGGTGTGTTTTCACGGATCGCATCGGCGACGCGCCACAGCATATTGCTGGAAATGGATTCGACCTTTGACTGGTCGAACCGACGTATTTCCAATCGCTCCTTGTCTAGAT
>JAAZAI010000270.1 GCA_012514445.1 Lentisphaerota bacterium | reverse complement strand
CGGCGGATCTCCCACGAGAGCTTCACCCTCGGGGCGGGCATGGCGTTCTGATCGCTTTCTTGCGCCTGCTCCGCCAAACGCCGCCTCGCGGCGCCCAGCGGCACCAGGATCGGCTTGCAAAACGTAAAGGCAAAGCATTGCAAAACAGAAACGAAAGGCGTTGCAAAATCGAATGTCGGGTGGCACGCTATCCCGCATGAACGCCTACAAGCCACGTTTGCTCGATGCGCTGCTCGAGCGGAAGTTGAAGTCTGCGGGTGCCATTGTCCTCCGCGGGCCGAGAGCGGTCGGGAAGACGACCACGGCCCTGCATCATGCCGCGAGTTCGGTTCGTCTCTTCTGACTCCTGAATTCTGGCTTCTGAATTCTGGGGGCGAGGCAACGAAGTTGACGCGCGCCGGGTGACGCGCGCCCGCCGAATTTGATTGATTTTCCCGCATGTTGTGGTACGTTGTCCGCAAATTCAAAAACAACCCGCGCCTCGCGCCCGGCCGGCGCGGAAACGGAACACGGCGGCGCCTCCGACGTCTGGCGCCCCTCCCCAGCCGAGGTCTTCGCATGCCGAAAGAGAAACCCTACGAATTCACGACTTCGGAAACGCTCCTGCGCGACCTCGCCGCCAGTCCCGAAAGCCGGAGGTGGGAGCAGTTCTACCATCTCTACAAGCCCGTCCTCTCCCACTACCTGGACTACCTCCTCGGCGCCTATCCCGACGGCAGGCGCTGGCACGACGACATCGTCCAGGAGACCTTCATCGCCTTGGCCAAGCAGCTCCCCGCCTTCGTCTACGATCCCGCCAAGGGCCGGTTCCGCGACTACATCGGCCGGATCCTCGGCAACAAGCTCAAGGACTTCCAGCGCCGAAGCTGCCGCTCCGCCGCCGTCGAAACCCACCTCGACGACATCGAGAGGGTTCCAGATCGCGCCGCGGCGCGGCCCTCTCCCGACGCGATGAACGAAGCGCTTGCGCAACTCCTGCGCCTCGTCGAACGGCGCCTCTTCGCCTCCGGCCGCTTCTCCGGCAGGACGGAGGCCGTCTACCGCCGCCTCGCCGTCGACGGCCAGCCGCCCGAGGCCGTCGCCCGCGAATTCAACATCACCCCGAACAACGCCTACCAGATCAAGAAGCGCGTCACCGACGCCATCGCCGCCGAAATAGCCCGCCTCAGACGCGATGGCAACGACCTCTTCGACATCCTCGAAATCATGATCCGGGAGGATCTGCCATGAACACGGAATCCCCCGACTCCAAGCCCACGATCCCGTCCCCGCGCCCCGCCATACCGCACTTCGGGAGCCTCCTCGCCTACGGCGCCAAGCTCGCCGCCGCCGGCCTCCTGCCGCCCGAGGTGGTCGAGGAGCGCCAGGGCTTCTACGCCCTGTGCCGCATCGGCGGCCACGAGATCCGGCGCATCAGCTCGGGCATGTCCATCGCCTTCGGCAGGCCCGACAAGCCGATCCCGTCCGACTGGCCGCTCCCGGACGACCCCCACGTCTCGAAGGCCCACTGCCGCGTCTCCGTCGGCGACCGCGGCGCCGCGACCGTCGAAGACCTCGGCTCGAAAAACGGCACCTTCGTCAACGACCGGCGCATCGCGGCCCCGACGGGACTCGCCCGCGGCGATGTCCTCCGCCTCGGTAGCGCGTCGTTCCTCTTCCTCTGACCGCGAACCATGAGCCCGCCCCGATCCCGCACCCGAACCTTGAGCGAAGCCGCAGGAGCCTCGGAACTCCCGCCCGGGACCCTCCTCGACGGCAAGTACCGCGTCGTCCGCAAACTCGGCAGCGGCGGCATGGGCGTCGTCTATCTGGTGGAGGACGAAAAACTCGCCCGCCCCTTCGCCGCGAAGACGTTCGCGCGGATCGGCGGAACCGAGGACGAGCGGCGGCGCCGCGGCGACCGTTTCGCCGCCGAGGCGCGCGCCCAGGCCAACATCCGGCACGACCACATCGTCCGCGTCGTCGCCTCCGGTTTCGACGACGCGCTGGGCGTCGACTTCTTCGTCATGGACGCCGTGCTCGTCACCCAGGCGGCGCTCGAAGCGCTCTGCCGCGACGTCCTCCGCTGCGCTCCGCCCGCCGACGCCGGGGACGGGCCGCGCGCCGTGTCCCTCGAAGATCTGCTCGCGGGCGGCAAGACGCTCGGGGAGGCCGAGACCGTGCGGATCCTGCGCGAGCAGCTCGGCGCCGTCGCCGCCGCGCACGCGCACACGCCGGCCGTGGTCCACCGCGACATCAAACCCTCCAACATCCTGCTCGACGGAGACGGCCGCTCGTGGCTGACCGACTTCGGCATCGCCAAGACCGAAGGCGATGCCGATTTCTCGCTGACGGGCTTCTCGCCGCTCACGCGCTCCTACGCCTCCCCCGAGCAGCTCCGGGGCGTCGCCCCCGTCACGTTCAAGACAGATTACTACAGCCTCGGACTCGTCGCCTTCCGCATGCTCACCGGCGGCCTGCAGGGATCCGCCGCCAAGGCGATCCCCGCCGATCTCGAGAAATCCCTCTCCCGCAAGTGGAACCCCCTCTTCAAAGGGCTGCTCGCGGACGACCCCGACGCCCGCCTCGCCGATCCGCGCAAAATCGCCGCCCTTCTCGACGCCATCGAGCGGGACGTCCGCCGCCGTCGCGGTGGCGAAAAGAAAAGCTGGTTCTCCCTCGACGATATCGGCTACGTCATCATGTTCGCCGTCGCCTTTTGGTTTTACGACTTCCTCACCGACCGTCGCAAGCATCAGGACGAACCGCACGACAAAGCCCCGCCATCCGTCGAAGCCCCCGCGCCGCCGTCCGCCGACCCCGTTGCCCCATTCATTTCCCTGCCCGAGTCGCCCGACACCAAAGCCCCCGCGCTGGATGTCGAGCCCGTTTCCGAGGAACCGCCGTCCGCCGATTCGCCAACCAGCCCCGAACCCGCGCTGTCCGTCCCCGAAGTCCTCGCACGGGATGCCGAGGTTGTCCCCGAAGAGTCTCCGACCGACGCCGTGCCGGAGTCGTCTCCGGACGTCGATTCGCCAACCCAGCCCGAGGTTGCGCCGTTCGGTCCCGATGTTCTTGTGCCGGATGGCGAGTCCGTTCCCGAGGAGTCCTCGGCTGCCGTTGCGCCGGAGCCGGCTTCCGTCGCGGTCGTCACGCCGTCAGCGGCGCCGGTCGAGGCGCAGCCCCCCTGGGCCGACCATCTTGGCCTGCTGCCTCCCGAGTACGCGCGGCTGCCCGTTGTCCCGCTCGCCGACGCCCCGAGCCACCGCGACACGCCCTGCATCGTCTACGCAGGCAGTTCCGACGTGGAGATGCCGTATCCGGGCATGGCACCGAACCAGGTGCTCTGGATGGATGGCGGACGGCTCTTGTTTCGGATCTCGAAAGCCCGTCGCCAGGCGGTCATGGATCGCTGGGGCGAGGCGTCCGCGCGCTGGCGCGCGGATCGGATGGCCGGCCGCGGAAGCGCCTCGGATCCGCTGCCGCCCCGCTACGACGATGCCGTCGTGACGCCTGCGCTGCTGGTCGGCCCCCGGACGGCGACGCTGATCGCCGAAGCGCAGGTCCGCCCGGTTTTCGCGGCGCGCGTCGACGGCGTCCCCGACGCGAACGGACGCAAGCCGCGCCTGAGGATGGCAGTCCACGCCCCCCACGAAAACCCCGTCGCGCCGGAGATGAACGTCGGCGCCGACGTCGCCCCGGGCGTCCGCTTCGCGCAAGGCGTCTCGGACACCGTCGAGCAGGAACTGCGCAACCTGACGACGCAGTGGTACACCGGGGATGTCAACGATCGCGACCCCTGGCACCGATTTTAGCAGATGGCACCGTCCTGCGATTGTTTGACAAAAAGAGCGAATTGTCGTACATTGAAGCACATTTCATAACGAAAGGGGTGTTTATGGCGACAACAACGATCAGTGCGCGCATCGACTCGAAAAAGAAAAAGGAAGCGGAGGAGCTGTTTGCCGAGTTTGGCATGAGCCTTTCCTCCGCCATCAACCTTTTCATCAGCGAAGCGATCGCCTATCAGGGCATTCCCTTTGAAATCCGCCGTCGCAACGCCAAAACCCGCGACATGCTGGAAGCGATGGCCGAGGCAAGATCCATTGCGGCGGATCCGGGGGCGAAACGGTACGACGATCTCGACGAACTTTTCACCGACGCCCTGAAATGAAATATGCCCTTGCACAGACCTCCCAGTTCAAACGCGAGCTGAAACGTGCCGTCCGTCGTGGATGCGATCTGGCCGCGATCAGAGATGTCGTGCACCAGCTTGCCGACGGAATCCCGTTGCCGCCTCGGCATCGCGACCATGCGTTAACAGGGAATTTCGCCGGATTTCGGGAATGCCACGTCACGCCGGACTGGCTGTTGGTCTATTTGATCGACGGCAAGCATCGTAAAAATCCCACCCTTTCCAGAATCTTCAAAAAAGTTTCGTCCCAGACGTAAGACGGGCACCATGCCCGGCGAAAATGGAGATGAACGCACACATGGAGATCACAGAAAAGACCATGCAGATGAATGACGAAATCCCACGGGGAGAATGTCCGGATGACGCGGGCGGCGGAGACGATTCCGCGCGCTAGGCCGGCTCAACCCCGTCTCCTGTGGCCGTCGTCTGTATTCGCCGCTTGAGACGGGGCCGTTTCCCGAATCCCCGGGGCTTTCGTATCCATACGGAAGGCTGCACAGTCTGTCCTACTCAATGTAATCTTGAGCGGACTTCAAGCATAAAATATTTGACTTGACAATAAATTAACAATATGCTATAGTACGTGGCGTTCTTTCGGGGAAGTGTGTCCCGGAGGAAATCACAACAAAAACGAAAGGGGAACGCCATGAAAGACTACGTCGCCAAGGTCAACAACTCGGGAATGCTCAACCTCTTCAACGCCCGCACGGGGGGCTTCGAGAAGAACCTGAACACGACCAACAACCTCTACGACTCCGCCCAGGTCTCCGGCGGCACCGTCCACGCCAGGCGCAAGGATGGCCGCATCGACACCTACGACACCGAGACCGGCCGCTTCCTTCGCTCGATCTGAGTCGGTTGCGCCCCCGTCGGCCGGCGGGGGCGTCAATCGACAGTCTTTGTCGCAAACCCAATGGATTCGTCGACCTCAAACGGATGCTCGACGACGAGCTTCCAGTCATGTTGTACCCAGACGCCCGGTTCGGCGAAACCAAAGGAGTCTACTTCACAAGGCAAACCATTCCGCCAGAATACGTGAAGAGAGGCGAAGTCCTCTCCTGAGAGCTGGACCTCGAAGACTAGACCCGTTGGGAAGGAGAAACGGATGGACGCACATCATTTTTCAGTGTTGCTCCTGCGCGTTCCCGTGTGCTAGAATCGCAACAGAAGCGTGAGCGTTAACGCAAAATCTATATTATCAAGATTCCGTTTCATGCAAATTCCGCGCCCGATTTCTCCTGGCCACCCATCAGCCCTGTCCATGAACGCGGGCGGAGACATCCATCCCGCCTCCGGGAGCGGGTCTCATGTTCCTTTCGGCAACACGTTTCCGCTTTCGCTGGTACGCCGCGAGGTCGTCATGCGTCCGGCGACCCTCAAGACGCTGCAAGCGGCCCTGGCCGCTGCGGGCGACTTCCTCTGTCCCCTGCGAGGCAAGCTCCCAGGCTATTCCAGGGGGCGGATATCCGCAGATGTCCGAAAATTCATTTTTGCGATCGAAATAGGCTAGTCTTCCCGCCATCGAAAGCCATCGGTCCGCCTCCCACCCCGCTTGATCCGAAAGGAAACTGAATGATGAACGAAAAGAAACT
>JAAZAI010000269.1 GCA_012514445.1 Lentisphaerota bacterium | reverse complement strand
CTTCCTCAACGCCGTCGCCGTGTTCGAGGTGGCTCTCGGACGCGATGAATGGTCGGATGCAGTGCACGGGATCGAAGACGCCATGCTGCGTCGCCGCACCGGCGTTCGAAACGCGCCGCGGATCATCGATCTCGATCTGCTCTACTTCGGCGACGCCGTGGCGAACCAGCCGCACCTGCATCTGCCGCACCCGCAATGCTCCTCGCGCCGCTTCGTGTGCGCGCCCCTTGCCGAACTGCGTCCCGCCCTCGTGCTGCCGGGCGAAGTCCGGACCATCGCGGAAATACTCGCCGCCCTCCCCCAGGAACCGAAGGTCACGCTCCTCGCGCAGCCTGCGGCCTGGTGAGATCGCCTGCAGGCGCCCGCGACGATGTCGGGCTCGGCTCGGCAGATCACGGTCGGGACAAGCGCGATCAGCCGAGGAGACCGAGAACGGAGAGGCCGAAGGTGTGGCCGATGAACGGGCTGTTGCGGGATTTCGAGGCGATGTCGTCTTCGCTGAAGATCCACGGCTCCGGATACACCATCGCCGCGCAAGCCGGCGCGCCGATCGCGAAGGAGGGCGGCGGAATGCCGAGAATCGCGGCTGGGCCGCAGATCCACCGCCGCGCCCATTCCAGCGGCGCCATGCCGCATTTCTCGACCATCGCCGTCCAGGTGGCCGGCAACGCCGTCTCCAGGCCGATGACGCCGAAGGGCGCCGCCGCGAAACCCTTCGCCTTGAGGGCCGGGGCGTGCGGCGCATGGTCCGTCGCGAAACAGCTGATCACGCCCTCAAGAACGGCCTGCCGCAGCGCCTCGACATCCTCGCGGGTGCCGAGCGGCGGGTTCATCTTCCAATTCGCGTCGTCGCCCGGAATGTCATCGGCGGCGAGCATGAGATGGTGGGGCGTGGCCTCGGCGGTGACCGGCAGGCCTTCGTGCTGAGCGGCGCGGATCAGGGCGATCGAGCCCGCGCAGGACAGATGCTGGATGTGCATGGCGCAGCCCGTGCGGCGGGACAGGGCGATGTCGCGCGCCACGGCCTCGACCTCGGCCTCGGGCGGAAAGACGGCGAGACCGAGTCTGCGCGCCGCAGGGCAGTCGCGGATGACGCCCGCTCCGGCGATGGACGGCACGACGGCATGCTCCATGACGACCTTGCCAAGAGCCGCCGCGCGGCGCATCACGGCCTCCATCACCGCGTCGTCGTCCACCATCGAGCCGTCGTCGGTGAACGCCGCGGCGCCGGCCGCGGCGAGCGCCTCGAGGTCGGCGGGCTCGCGCCCCTCTCTGCCGCGGGTGCAGCACGCGGAGGGGAGGATGCGCAAGCTGCCGACGGGGAAGAGCCTCGCCTGCGCCTGGTGGCGCACGGCCTCCGGCGTGTCGACGGGCGGCTTCGTGTTGGGCATCGTCACGAGCGTGGCGATGCCGCCCTTGAAGGCGGCGCAGCTTCCCGTGGCGATCGTCTCGGACGCTTCGCCTCCGGGTTCGCGGAAATGCACGTGCAGGTCGATCGGGCCCGGCAGCGCGATCATGCCCTCGCCGTCGAACTCCAGAACGTCCGAGCCCTGCGGCAGCGACTCGACGATGCGACCGCCCGCGGCGCAGAGGTCGCCGACACGATCCGTTCCCGAAGCGGGGTCGAGCAGTCTCGCCCCTTTGATACGCCAAAATCCGTTTTCGTTCATGGTTGCGCGATTATAGCATCGACTTGGGCCAATTCCCAGCGCGAAGGCGGAGGCCGAGACAATCGGACGCAATGGAATCGGTCGACGACGGGAATGACGTGCCTGCTCGACGGAGCTTTCTTGCGTCAACCCCGGCGACTTGATCGATTACGACGCAATGATTTCCACGGTTGCATTCTCAAGAAAACTTCTGTAAGATAAATCAGTTTAATGAAAGCAAAACACTTCCCCATTTCCACATCTGTGCTCGACTTGATCGAGAAGACGACGCCAACGCATTACCACGTCTACGACGAGGCTGGAATCGTCGAGAATACTCGCCGCCTCGCAAAGGCGTTCTCCTGGAATCCCGGGTTCCGGAACTACTTCGCCGTCAAGGCCACGCCGAATCCGAGCATCCTCGCGATCCTCAAGGCCGAGGGATCCGGCGCCGACTGCAGTTCGATGGCCGAGCTCGTGCTCGCCGAACGCGTGGGCCTCCGCGGCCTGGACATCATGTTCACCTCGAACGACACGCCCGACGTGGAGTTCCGGAAGGCCTGCGAGCTAGGCGCGATCGTCAACTTCGACGACATCACGCACATCGCCGCCGTCGAGCGCGCCTGCGGCGCCCTGCCGCCCGTCGTCTGCTGCCGCTTCAACCCCGGCAAGGTCAAGGCCGGCAACACGATCATCGGCAGACCCGAGGAGGCCAAGTACGGTTTCACGCGCGAGCAGATGCTCGACGGCTACCGTCTGCTCAAGGCGAAGGGCGTGACGCGCTTCGGCATGCACACGATGGTCGCCTCCAACGAGCTCAATCCCGACTACTTCGTCGAGACCGCCCGCATTCTCTTCGAACTGGCCGCCGAGATCCGCGCGACCGTCGGCATCGACTTCGAGTTCATCAACCTTGGCGGCGGCATCGGCATCCCCTACCGCCCCGAGCAGGAGCCCGTCGACCTCGAGCGCGTCGGCGCCGGCGTCCGGCGTGAATGCGAACGCATCCTCCTCGCCGCCGGCATGCCCATGCCCCGGATCGTCATGGAGTGCGGCCGCATGATCACCGGCCCCGCCGGCTGGCTCGTCTCTCGCGTGCTCCACATCAAGCGGACCTATAAGACCTACGCGGGTCTCGACGCCTGCATGGCCAACCTGATGCGGCCTGCGCTCTACGGCGCGTACCACCACATCTCCGTCGTCGGCAAGGAGAACGCCCCCTGCGACACCCTGTACGACGTCACCGGCTCGCTGTGCGAGAAAAACGACAAGTTCGCCATCGACCGGATGCTGCCACGCCTCGAACCCGGCGACCGTGTCGTCATCCACGACACCGGCGCCCACGGCCATGCCATGGGCTTCAACTACAACGGGAAGCTCCGCTCCCCGGAGTGGCTCATCCGCGCCGACGGAGTTCCGCAGCTCATCCGACGCGGAGAAACGCTCGACGACCTCTTCGCCACGCTCGACTGCGGGATCGCGACGCGTTGACGCGCATCGCGACGTTCCCGATTTCGCGCCGAAAGCCCCTTATGAAATGTCCCTTCTGCCGTTGCGACGACTCCTGGAGGATGATGCGCCAGCGCTGGATGCGGGTGACGCCGGGGCACATGCGCAACATGCGCTGCAGCAGTTGCGGCGCGGAGTTCACCCAGTGGATGGGCTTCATCCCGCTGCGGCACGCCTTTGCGCGCAAGCTGACCAAACTCTGGCACGCGGTGCTGCTGCTTGCGCTCTTCACCTCGCTGGGCTTCCTCATCCCCGCGCTGCTGAGCCTCCTGCTCCAGCCGTAGTCTGAAGTTCGCCATGAGCGCGTCGAGCCCCCAGGACTTCCACTGCCGCCAATGCGGCGCCTGCTGCCGCGTCCCCGGCCGCGTCCACCTGCTTCCCGGCGAGGAAACCGCCCTCGCCCGGTGCCTCGGGCTGGACGTGCTCGACTTCACGGCGCGCTTCGCCGCGCTCGCGCCCGACCGACGCGGACTCGTCCTCAAGGACAAGCCAAACGGAGCCTGCATCCTCCTCGACGACGCAGGCCGATGCACCGCCCACGCCGCCAAGCCGCGCCAATGCCGCGACTTCCCCTTCTCGTGGAGGAATGCGGACTCCGCCGCGGTCTGCCCCGGGCTCAACCAGGGCCAAGCGTGAATGTCGCCACCTCGCCGCTGTCGCCGACGAGCAGCTCGACGCCCCACTCGATGGAGAAGAGCGTACCGCGATAGCTGTAGGGCTCGTCGGGCAGCGTGAATTCAAACGCGACGTCCTGCGCGGCCTGGGGCTGCGCGACATCATGCACGTCCACGACTTTCACGTCGTCGACCCGGGCGCCCCGCACCCGCCAGAAAAGCCGGATGCTCGCCTGCCGCGGGGGCTTGTCCCGATGCCAGCCCGCCTGCCCGGCGACGCGCTCGCCTGGGCGGTACGCCGTTCTCTCCAGCACGATGCCGACCTCGCCGCTCATGCGAAACGCCTTTCCGACGGCTGCACGTGGAGCCGATGCTCGTCTTTGATGTCCGGCCACAGCGAAACCATTCCCTCGACCTTCAGCCGCCATTCGATCGCGGCGCTCTCGCTCTGGAACGAGTGCATCGCATCCGCCGGCAGCTCCGCCTCCAGGCGGCCTTGCACCATCTCGCGAGGATCCGACGTCTCCAACAGCACCGCGCCGTAGAATTCATGCTCGGACGTGCTGCGCGTCTTCCCCTGCGAATAGGTCGCCTTCTCGACGCCGTGCAGACTGATTCGCAGATGCGCGATGCGATGCACGGAACCGTGCGAGCGATACCGCAGACGCAAGGGCCTGTCGAGGCACAAGTCGCCGCCCTCGGATGCGATTTCGATCCTCGGATTGAAGAGCCGCAGGATCTCCGCGACCACGCCGACCAGAGCCCCGAGACCGATGATCACGAAGGGGATCAGGAACGCGAACAGAATCCATTCCGGACGCCCGGCCTCCACCGTGCGCCATGCCTGGAAGACGAAGACCGACACGATTCCGTTCCAGACCAGCGCAAAGAGCACCGATCCGACGACCCGTCCGCGGCTGGCTTTGCGAATCGGTTCGCCGCGCGTCCGCGACGACTCGTCGCGCGCGAACCCGTTCGCCCTTGCAGGCGCGGCATCGCGCCCCATCCGCGCACCGGCCACGAAAACGGAGCATCCCACCACCATGAAGATGAGCGGGAAGAGCGTGGGGAACAAAATGCCCCACCCGGCCTCCCGCTTGATCACGCTGAGCGCGGGATCCGCGGGATCGACATAGACGCGGATCTCACGACCGACCGGGTGCTCCCGCACGATCGCGGCCTTGCCTTCGTAGCCGCTGCTCGAGACGCTCCAGAAATCGTATCGATCCCCTTCGTATTCCCGCCCGTCGACCGTGTAGACGTAGGCGATGTAAGGGCGATACGTCGTGCTGTCGTCGCCGCGACTGGAACGCACGGCGCTGGCCGTGACGACCGCGGGCACCTCGGTCCAGCCGGAAGATGCGCGCCACTGCGTCAACGAAGGCAGCGTCGCATAGCCGACGCCCGCGCCTGCGCCGACGAACATCAGGCCGAAGATCATCATGATGAACCGTCCGCCGCGCTTCGAGGCCTCGTTCTTCCGCGTGGGCGACTCGAAGCCCGAGGCGCGCCGACGGCGCGCCCAGGCGATCCAAGGTCCGAAGACGATGCCGAGGCCGACGAGGACGAACGGGACGAGAAAGAGCAGCATCGACCACGGAAAGCCACCATCGCCGCGCACGAGCACCGAGTCCGCCGTATTCTCTGGATTGACGTAGCACATCGCGACGATGCCGACGGGGTAGCGCTTGAGCAGCGGCACCTTTTCGGAAACTTTGTCGAAGACGAACGCATCGGAGTTTCGGCTATATCGGTACCCGGAATACGCGCGTCCACCGCGTTCGTACGTGTACTCCGCGGAAAACGAATACTCGCCCTCGCCGACGGTCTCGATCGACGACTTGACGATCGTGCAGGGCACGGGCTCCCAGGCCAGCATCGCCTGATCGGCGCGATGATCCTTGAGGACGATGGCGCCCATCACGACCGCGAAGCCGGCAAAGACCAGGCCGAACAAGGTCGAGGAGACCAGCCCCGCCGCGGTCAGGGGCTTCGAACTCCTGCCTGATTGGACGCGATGTCGGAATCGACTCATCGATCAACCTCCTGGTCGGCTCTCGGATGCAGGCCGTTGATTCAGCCGCCGAGGCGCGCGTGGAGTTCGGCCAGCACGTCCTTCGAGCGCGAGCACCCCACGCGCGTGACGCCGGCGGCGCGGGCTTCCAGAAGCTGGTCGAGGGTGCGGATGCCGCCCGCGGCCTTGATCTGCACGTCCGGTCCAATGTTCGCCTTCATGAGCTGCAGATCCTCGATCGTCGCGCCGCCCGTGCCGAACCCCGTCGACGTCTTGACCCAGTCGCAGCGAAGCTCGGTGCAGATCCGGCAGAGTCTGATCTTCTCCTCGCGCTCGAGGTAGCAGTTCTCGAAGATCACCTTCACCTTGCAGGCCGCCGCGTGGACGGCCGCGGTGACCGCGGCGATGTCGGCCTTCACGTAGTCCCAATCGCCGTCTTTGACCTTGGCGATGTTGACGACCATGTCGATCTCCTCGGCGCCGTCCTCCATCGCGATCTGCGCCTCCGCGACCTTCGCGGCCGTGGCGGCCGTGCCGTGGGGGAAGCCGATGACCGTGCATGTCTTCACGCCGGAGCCCCTCAGCAGCTCCGCGCAGTCCCTGACGAAGAAGGGGCAGATGCAAACGCTGGCGCACCGGTTCGAGACGGCGAAGCGGCAGGCCTCCACGAAGACCTCGCGCCGGCTGTTCGGCGCCAACACCGTGTGGTCGATCATGCCCGCGATCTCGGCGAAGGTGGGAAGGTGTTGCGCGGAATCAAGCGGAGAGGTGGGTGTGGGATTGTGTGTCATAATGGACTCCCATATGGCGATTGAAAAAAGAAAGGAACAAACAAGAACACATACTACCACTTCCCGTCCATCTTGGGCACGGAAATTCCGGCAATTCGCAACAGGGCCGGGAACCAGGGAAACGGCGCGCTCGGAGATCGCGCCCTACCCCAAAATCACCGCCAAACGGGGAGTCTACAAGGTAGGGCGGGTTCTCCGAGCACGCCGCTGCAAACAAGATCGGCCATATTGCGAATTGCTGATGTCGGAGAGGGATATGTTGCAGCGCTTCG
>JAAZAI010000268.1 GCA_012514445.1 Lentisphaerota bacterium | reverse complement strand
TCGTGATCTAGATTACAATCGCCGTCGCCGACCTGCCCCGGGAGGCTAGCTAACCTCTCGGGGCGCTTTCCGATTCTCACCGGAAAACGACATCAATATAGCAAAACGGCTGAGACAAGATTACAATGTGGCAGGGTGTGGACTCTGCCACACTCGGGGGGTGGCGGAGGCGAGAGGGGAAGTCAAATGACAGGGTGAAGACAAATCGCCGAGGTGCTTCGCGGTCTCCCAGACAGCCAGCCTTCGCCGGTATGAATCGAAAATACGCGTTTGTCTACGAAGATGAAAAAGCATAAGATAGGTCCCCGTTCGATAATTCGACGCGAACGATTCCGAGGGTTTCGGACAACAGCGTAGGAAGGAAAGGACGACAGCGATGAGAAAACCGGATTTCGACAATCTTCTTGCGGTGCTGGCCAGGGATCGACCTTGCCGTCCGACTCTCTTTGAGTTCTTCCTCAACACGCCCCTCGACGAGCGCCTCACGGGCGAGCGCCTCCCGCCTGGGGCCGACGCCGTGGCCTGGAACCGGCTCAACCTGCACGCCTACCACCGCGCGGGATACGACTACGTCACGATCCGCACGGGGCTGGAGTTCCCCAAAGGCGCCGTTCACCGCGAGAAAACCAAATCGCTCAACGAAGGCGCCGTCATCCACGATCGGGCCTCCTTCGAGGCCTATCCCTGGCCCGATTCCGCCGCCTGCGATTATTCCGCGATCGACATCCTCCGACGCGAGCTCCCGCCGGGGATGAAGTTCATCGGCTTCGGTCCGGGCGGCGTGCTCGAGAACCTCATCGAGTACGTGGGCTTCGACGCGCTCTGCTTCATGCTCGTCGACGATCCGAACCTCGTCCAGGACATCGTCGACGCCATCGGCAGCCGCCTCGTCGCGCACTACGAGACGATGGGGCAGTTCGACGAAGTCGGCGCGATGATCTCCAACGACGACTGGGGCTTCCGTACGCAGACCATGCTCGCCCCCGACGCCATGCGGCGCTACATCGTGCCCTGGCACCGCAAGATCGCCGCGGCGATCCATGGTTGCGGCCGTCCCGCCATCCTCCATTCCTGCGGCAATCTGCGCGAGGTCATGGACGACATCGTCGACGTCTGCGGCTACGACGCGAAGCACTCCTTCGAGGACGGCATCATGCCCGTCGAGGAGGCCTACGCGGCTTTCGGCGACCGCATCGCGATTCTCGGCGGCATTGACGTCGACTTCCTCTGCCGCAGCACGCCGGAGGCGGTGCGCGCGCGCAGTCGCGGCATGCTCGACCTCGCGGAGACGCGCGGAGGCTACGCGCTGGGCTCCGGCAACAGCATCCCCGAATACGTTCCGCAGGAGAATTATCTGGCCATGATCTCCGCGGCGATGCCATGACGGCGGCGTCGAGCGACGATGCGAAGGAGGGTGCCGTGGCGTTTCAGCCGATCGGCCGCTACCGCGCCGAGGCCGGACGGAAGTACGACGTGCCGCGTCAGGGCTATCTCAATGCCGGCCGTCCCGGCGTCGTCGAACTCGAGGCGGGGCGCGGCTTCGAGCAGGCGCTGCGCGATCTTGCCGGCTTCGAGCGCCTCTGGCTCGTCTTCCACTTCCACCGCAACAGCGGATGGCGTCCGACGGTGAGTCCGCCGGTTCCGCCGCGCGACGGCCGCCGCGTGGGCGTCTTCGCCTCCCGCAGCCCGTACCGCCCGAATCCGATCGGCCTCACGTGCGTCCGGCTGCTGGCCGTCGACGGCCTGCGGCTGACGGTGGACGAGGCGGACCTCGTCGACGGCACGCCGATCCTCGACATCAAGCCCTACATCCCGCGGGCCGATGCGTTCCCCGAGGCGCGCGCCGGCTGGGTGGACGAGCAGGCGCCCGACCTCTGGACGGTGGTGGAGTCCGCACGCTTCCACGAGCAGGCGGCGCGGATCCTCGCGTGGCAGGGTCCTGACCTGGCCGCGACGGCGGCGCTGCAGCTTCGCGAAAATCCGTTCGACGGTTCGCGCAAGCGCGTCGAGGTGGCGGGCGAGGCGGGCGTGCTGGCGATCCGGATGTTCCGGATCCACTTCGCCATCGACGCCGAGGCCCGCGCGATCACGCTCGAGGCTGTGGCCAGCGGGTATTCGCCGGAGGAGTTGGCGGACTTGGGGGAGGACCCGCACGGCGACAAGGCGCTACACGCCCGGTTCGTGCGTGCGAGTCAAGATCGTTGATTCACGGAGGCGAGTGGGTTCAGGTTTTGGCGAGGCCGTGGACCTCGTCGAGATTCCGCTCTAGATCAGGCGACCCTTGTCGGTGGGGGCGTCGGCGTCCCAGAAGCGCGGGGGATTCTCGTCGGCGGCGATGTACTGGATCGGCTTCGAGGTGATCTGCTTGCCCTTGGCCTTGACGCCCTTGACGGCGACCTCCTCCTCGGGGTTGAAGACCTTCTGCATGATGCGCTGGCCTTTGGCGGGCTTGTACTTGATCCAGACGGCCTTGGGGACGCCCTCGGTGAAGAGGCGGATCGTGCCGGGTTCCTGCATCAGCGCGTAGTCGCGATTCATGATGGTGCCGCCGAACGCGAAGCGCTTGAGGCAGGTGAAGGGATATTCCTTCTCGGTGTAGACCGCGGTGTAGAGGCGGTCTCGGTCGAACAGCGCGGCGTAGAGCAGGTCCTTGTCGACGAAGAGCTTGTCCCCGGGCGCGGGCACGAGCTTGTAGCGGCCGTCGGGCCAGACGAGGATGAGCTTGTCGAGCGGAGAGCATTTGAAGAGCTCTTCGCCGCTTTTGACGGCGCCGCCCATGAAGCCGGTTTCGCGGTCGTACGTCATCGTGAGGTTCGTCGCGGTGATCGCGCGGATCTCGATCGCGTTGAACGTCGTGATCTCGGTCATGCGCGGGAAGCGCTCGACGGTCTTCTTGACGAGCTTGCGTTTCGGGGGCTTGGCCTTCTTCGTCTCGCCGTCCGCGCCCTTGCGGGAATTGGCGGTCGCGGCGGGGGCGGGGGGCTCCTCCTCGATTTCGACCTCGACCGTCTTGTACTTGCGGATGAGCTCCTTGAGGTAGCGCACGGCGTAGGGCTTGAGGGCGGCGAGGTTCTTCTCCACCTCGGCCATCTCGGCCATGATCGCCTCGAGTTCCTCGCGGTTGCGATTGCGGTCGTAGAGCGAGATGCGGCGGATGCGGACCTGGAGGAGCATCTCGATGTCGTCGTCCGTGATCTCGCGGTAGAGCCGTTCCTTGAACGGCGCGAAGCCCTTGCGGATTTCGGCCTGGATCTGGTCGTAGGCGGTGCACTTCTCGATGCGCTTGTAGATGTGCTCCTCGATGAAGATCTGGACGAGCGTCTTCTCGTGGCGGGCGTCCTCGAGTTCGCCGTGGCGGATGTGCAGCTCGCGTTCGAGGAGTTCGAGGAGCTGGCGGACGTTGGCGCGGAGGATTTCGGAGACGGTGCGTTCGCAGGGGCGGTTGTTCTCGATGACGACCATGTGGGTCGTGACCTTGCACTCGCACTTGGTGAACGCGTAGAGTCCGGCGATGGCCTTTTCGACGTCGGAGCCGGGGATCAGGGTGATGATGATCTCGACCTTGTCGGCCGTGGCGTCCTGGATGGACTTGACGGGGATCTTCTTGCGGCGCGCGGCCTCCTCGATGGAGGCGATGAGCGTCTCGGTCGTCTGGCCGAAGGGGATCTCGCGGATGACGACGACGTGGGCGCCGCGCGTTTCGAGGCGGGCGCGCGTGGTGATGCGGCCGTTGCCGTCGCTGTACTCCGAGAGGTCGAGGAGGCCGCCGGTCTGGAAGTCGGGCAGCACCTGGAACGGCTTGTTCTGGATGATGGCGATTTCGGCCTCGAGCAGCTCCATGAAGTTGTGCGGGAGGATGAGCGTCGAGAGGCCGACGGCGATGCCCTCGGCGCCGAGCATGAGCAGCAGCGGGAGCTTCGAGGGCAGCAGCAGGGGCTCCTGGTTGCGCCCGTCGTAGCTGGCGATGAACTGGGTCGTCTTCTTGTTGAAGATCTCGTCGCGGGCGAGCTGGGTGAGGCGGCACTCGATGTAGCGCGGCGCGGCGGCGCCGTCGCCGGTGTAGATGTTGCCGAAGTTGCCCTGCCCCTCGATGAGGTAGCGCTTGTTGGCGAGGTTCACGAGGGCCTCGCCGATGGAGGCGTCGCCATGCGGGTGGTACTGCATCGCGTGGCCGATGATGTTGGCCACCTTGATGAAGCGTCCGTCGTCCTTCTCGTGGAGGGAGTGGAGGATGCGCCGCTGGACGGGCTTGAGGCCGTCCTCGACGGTGGGGATGGCGCGGTTGCAGATCGTGTAGGAGGCGAACTGGAGGAAGTTGCCGTCCATGACCTTCGCGAGCGGGCCGCCGGCGGCAGGTACGAACTCGGCGGGGGCGGGCGGCTCGTCGTCGCCGTTGGCGTTCCCGTTGCCGTTTTCGTCGAACGCGTCGTGCGGCTTCTGCGGCGGGGCGGGCGGCTTGCCCGGGGGCGTCGCGGCGGGCGCCGTCGGCGGGGCGTCGTCCGCCGCGGACTCGCCGGCGGCGGTTTCGGGCGCGGATGGCGGAGCGGGCGGGGCGACGGCGGGCTTGCCGTCTTCGTCGAAGAGGAACAGCTCCTGGGTGACGCGGCGGGGCGGAGGCGTGACGGGCTTGCGGCTCATGAGATCGCCTCCAGGTCGATGACGAGGTTGTCCATGATGTACGCGCGGCGCTCGGCGGTGTTGCTGCCCATGTAGAACTGGATGGTGTCGAGGAGGTGCTTGTCGTGGGAGACGTCGACGGGGGTCAGGCGCATGCTTTCGCCGATGAAGCCCTTGAATTCGTCCGTGTTGACTTCGCCGAGGCCCTTGAACCGGGTGATTTCGGCATTGCTGCCGCATTTGGCGATAGCCTCGAGCCGCTCGGCCTCGGTGTAGCAGTAGTACGTGTCGGCCTGCTTGCGCGAGCTGCGCACGCGGAAGAGCGGAGTCTCGAGGATGTAGAGGTGCCCGTTTCGGACGAGCGGATCGAAGAAGCGCATGAAGTAGGTGATCATCAGGTTGCGGATGTGCAGGCCGTCGACATCGGCATCCGTCGCGAGGATGACCTTCTGGTAGCGGAGCCCCTCGATGCTGTCGGCGATGTTGAGGGCGCACATCAGGTTGTAGAGCTCCTCGTTCTTGTAGATCGCGTCGCGCTTGAGGTCGCAGGTGTTGAGCGGCTTGCCGCGCAGCGAGAAGACGGCCTGGTTGTCGGGCTTGCGCGCCTGGGTGAGCGTGCCGGCGGCGGAGAGGCCCTCGCAGATGAAGATCATCGTGTCGAGTCCCTTGCCCTTGGCGGCGTCGAGATGGGCCTTGCAGTCCTTGAGCTGGCGGATGCGGATCGAGACGGCCTTGGAGCGCTCGCGCGCCGTCTTCTTGATGTTGTTGAGCTCGCGGCGCAGGTCGCGGGTGTCCTCGAACTTCTGGACGAGCTTCTGCGCGGTGGCGGGGTTGCGGTTGAGCAGCTCGACGACGGCCTGTTTGACGGCCGCCACCAGGTCGGAGCGGATCTCGGCGTTGCCGAGCTTGTTCTTGGTCTGCGACTCGAAGACCGGGTCCTTGAGCTTGATCGCGACGGCGCCGACGAGGCCTTCGCGGACGTCGTCGCCGTCGAACTTCGATTTGGGCGAATACTCGTTGACGGCCTTGAGGATGCCTTCGCGGAAGGCGGAGAGGTGCGTGCCGCCGTCGTTGGTGTACTGGCCGTTGACGAACGAGAAGTACTCCTCGGTGAAGCGGTTCGTGTGGGTGAAGGAGAACTCGAGCGTCTTGTCGCGGAAGTGGAGCGGCTGGTAGAGCTTCTCGAACTGGACTTCGTCGTTGAGCAGGTCCAGCAGGCCGTTCTCGGAGCGGAAGGCGACGCCGTTGTAGACGATCGAGAGGCCGGCGTTGAGGTAGGAGTAGAGGCGGATGCGCCGTTCGACGTGCTCCGAGTGGAATTCGTAGCTGCCGAAGATCTCCGGATCGGGCTCGAACACCACCTTCGTGCCGTTGCGCTCGTCCGTCACGCCCTCCGTCTCCTCCACGACCTCGCCGCGCTCGAAGCGCACCTCGGCGTAGCGGCCGTCGCGCACGGAGCGGGCCTTGAAACGCGAGGCGAGGGCGTTGACGGCCTTGGTGCCGACGCCGTTCATGCCGACGGAGAACTGGAAGACGTCGTCGTTGAACTTGCCGCCCGTGTTCATGTCCGAGACGCAGGCCTTGAGCTTGCCGAGCGGGATGCCGCGGCCGTAGTCGCGGCAGGAGACGATGCGCCCGTCGAGCGTGATCTCGACGCGCTTGCCGAAGCCCGAGATGAATTCGTCGATCGCGTTGTCGACGACTTCCTTGAGGAGCACGTAGATGCCGTCGTTGTAGTCGTCGCCGTTGCCGAGGCGGCCGATGTACATGCCGGTCCTCAGTCGGATGTGTTCGAGCGAGGAGAGCTGCTTGATCGAGTCCTCGTCGTAGACGCCCTTTCGGGCGGAGGTCTTGCCGGGTTCTGCCATGGTGGGGGATGAAAAAAAACGTTGGGGCGCCACGCCGCGAGGCGTCCGCCCGGAAGGGCCGGGCCATGCGTTGCGGGTGGCGCCGGATGCGGGATAAGAACGATGGACTATGCTACCACAAACTCGGCTTCAAGAAAAGCGATGGAATTTGCTGCGCTTTGAACCGGCTAC
>JAAZAI010000267.1 GCA_012514445.1 Lentisphaerota bacterium | reverse complement strand
TAGCCGCAGGCGTCCTTCTCGTAGGTTTCGAGCGGGCGTTTCTTGACGCGCTCGGTGTTGTTGTCGATCTGGCCGGCCTTGCGGCAGATGACGTAGGTGTCGAAGCCGGTGATCCAGAAGTACGTGTCGCGGCCGTCGATGGAGGCGTACTGGCGGCAGAGGGTCACCGCCTTGGCGAGGGCGTCGACGCCGGCGCGCTGGGCGATGGCGCTCATCATGCCGCGGTAGCCGCCCACGACGATGGCGGACATCGCGACGATGATGCCCATCACCGCGATCAGCTCGAGCAGGGTGAAGCCCTGCGTCCGCCGCGTTTTCGTTGCCTGTTGGGTCATGAGGGGTCTCCTTTGCGCGAAACGCCCGCCGCGGCGGGCTGCACGGCGGTCCGGCTAGTCGTCGGTCACGGTCGCGCGGTTGTTGAGCAGGTCGATGGTGACTTTGTAGGGCATGAGGCCCCGGACGGTCCGCTTCTTCACGCCCGCCGGGAACGTGTAGGCGTAGCCTTTGGACTTCTTGAACTTGCAGTCCGGGTTGGAGCAGGCGTCGGCGCCGGCGCTTTGGAAGCGGCGGAGATCGTCGGTCGGGCACTCGGGGCATTCGATCAGGTGCTTCCAGTAGACGAGCGTGAGTTCCTTGCGCGGTTTGACGTCGTTGCCGCCCTCGATCGCGTCGATGAGCTTTGCCTGGAGGAAGTTCGGATAGTCCTTGTCGCAGCACTTCTCGCGCGTGGTCATGTGGCGATCGGGATCGAGGTAGTCCTTGCCGCCGGCCTCGTTGACGAGGGACTTGCGGAGGAGATTGTTGAAGACGTGGTAGTTGTCGGCCCTGTAGGAGACCTTCGAATTCTTGTCGGGCTTCTTGTAGCCGGTCTTGCCGCTCTTGGGCAGAGGCCACTCGCCCTGGTCGCTCCAGTACTCCATGAGGGCCGCCTCGAGCAGGATGCGTTCGTTGCGGTGCTGCTTGTCGCCGACGACCCCGAGGTTCTTGAGGATGGCCGGGGTCAGCAGCCCGATGAGCACGGCGAGAATGCCGACGACGATGAGCAGTTCGACGAGCGTGAAGCCCGGGCGATTCTCCATGGAGCCGCTTTTCATTGGCATCGGCGTGCTCGGAGAGCCCGCCCTACCTCGCGGACTCACGTCTTGCGGGGTTTTCAGGGTTGGGCGCAATCTCCGAGCGCGCCGCCCTCCCGGTTCCCGGCCATATTGCGAATTGCCGACGAAGCCCGGAGATTGCCTGCGAAATGGATTGTTCATGGTTTGATATCCTCCCGGCGGTGGGTGGCCTGCGGTTCCGGCCGACTCCCTACCACGTGGTGATGACCTTGCTGTCTCCGGGGCCGGAATAGACCCAGGCGATGACGGACTTGTGGATGATCAACGCGTCCCCGTTCGCGTCCACGGCCACCGCGCCGAGCGATGGGGGGGGCGACACTCGGCCGTCGCCATCCGTGTCCAGCATGACCCAGACCGTCGCGGCGACGATGTTCTTGGACCCCTCGGGCGAGATGTCCGTGCTCTTTTCGAGGTTCTTGATCCAGCGGGTCGCCCACGGGGCGAGGAGACCCCATTTCTTCT
>JAAZAI010000266.1 GCA_012514445.1 Lentisphaerota bacterium | reverse complement strand
TGAAGATCGAGTTGCCCTTGTTCACGGTGCGCATCGCGTTGGGATTCGACTCCATCGAAGTGCCCGGCGCGACGCCGAAGAAGCCGGCTTCCGGGTTGATGGCGCGCAGCTGGCCCTTCTTGTCGAACTTCATCCAGGCGATGTCGTCGCCGATGGTCTCGACCTTCCAGCCCTTGATAGTAGGCTCCATCATCGCGAGGTTTGTCTTGCCGCAAGCGGACGGGAATGCCGCGCCGACGTACTTGACTTCGCCCTTGGGGTTCGTGAGCTTGAGGATGAGCATGTGCTCGGCAAGCCACCCCTCGTCGTGCGCCTGGACGCTGGCGATGCGCAGCGCGAAGCACTTCTTGCCCAGCAGCGCGTTGCCGCCGTAGCCGGAGCCGAAGGAGAGGATCTCGCGCGTCTCGGGGAAATGCGTGATGTACTTCTGCTTGGCGTTGCAAGGCCACGGGACGTCGGCCTGGCCGGGCTCCAGTGGAGCGCCGACGGAGTGGACGCACTTGACGAACTCGAGATGCTTCTCGTCGATGCGGTCGAGGATCTTGTAGGAGACGCGGGTCATGATCATCATGTTCATCACGACGTAGGCGCTGTCGGAGAGCTCAATGCCGTACTTGGCGATCGGGGAGTCGACCGGGCCCATGGAGAAGGGGATCACGTACATCGTGCGGCCCTTCATGCAGCCCTTGAACAGGCCGTTCTGCTTGCCGCAGAGGATCGCCTTCATCTCGACCGGATCGCACCAGTTGTTCGTGGGGCCGGCGGCCACCTTCGTCTTCGAGCAGATGAACGTGCGCTCCTCGACGCGGGCGACGTCGCCGACGTCCGAGCGGACGGCGTAGCTGTTGGGCTTCTTCTTGTCGTTGAGGCGGATGAAGGCGCCGGCGGCGACCATCTGCGCGCCCAGCTCGTCATACTGCTTTTGGTCGCCGGTGGCGAGGACGACGGCGTCCGGCGTGCACAGATCGATCCATCCCTGTATCCATTTGGCGAGGTCTTTGTTCTTGAGCTTGCTGATGTCCATGTGTTCTTCCTTGTTTGCTGTTGTTTTCCGAAGACGCTTCGAAGCCGCACTCTGCTGCTGTATGGCGTGACAACTGTAGCGGATTTCCGGGGCCTTGGCAAGATGAAAAAAACCACCCGCGCCGCGCTTCCCTTCCCCGCCGCATTCCGGTATAATCGGCGCTTTCTCCACCAGCGGCCCCCGCGGGCCGGAAGGCGTCCCATGCGAGTACTCTCAGGCATCCAGCCATCAGGCAAGCTCCACCTCGGCAACTATTTCGGCATGATGAAGCAGTGCGTCGACCTCCAGAAGAAGGGAGAGGTCTACGTCTTCATCGCCAACTACCACGCGCTCACGACGGTCTCCGACCCCGCGCGGCTGCGGCAGGACACGATGGACGTCGCGATCGACTTCCTCGCGTGCGGCCTCGATCCCGCCCATACCGTCTTCTTCCGTCAGAGCGACGTGCCGGAGGTCCAGGAGCTGACGTGGCTGCTCTCCATCGTCTGCCCCGTCGGCCTGCTCGAACGCGCCCACTCCTACAAGGACAAGCTCGCCCACGGCAAGGAGGCCACCCACGGCCTCTTCGCCTACCCCGTGCTCATGGCCGCGGACATCCTCCTCTACCAGTCGGACATCGTCCCCGTCGGCAAGGACCAGAAGCAGCACCTCGAGATCACCCGCGATCTGGCCATCAAGTTCAACCTCAAGTTCGGCGAGACGTTCAAGGTCCCCGGGCCCTACATCCCCGAGGCCGTCGCCATCGTCCCCGGCACAGACGGACAGAAGATGTCGAAGTCCTACGGCAACACGATCGAGCTCTCCGCCACGCCCAAGCAGATCAAGACCGCGATCATGTCCATCGTCACCGACTCCACGCCGATGGAATCGCCCAAGGACCCCGAGACCTGCAACGTCTACAAGCTCTACCAGCTCGTCGCCGATCCCGCCCAGGTCGAGGAGATGGCCGCGAAGCTCCGCGCCGGCGGCTACGGCTACGGCGACGCCAAGAAGGCGCTGCTCGCCGCCTTCAACGCGCGCTTCGCCGACTTCCGCGAACGCCGCGCCGCCCTCGAGGCCGACCCCGCCGGCGTCGAGCGCATCCTCCAGGCGGGCGCCGAACGCGCCCGCGCCGAAGCCCGCCGGATCCTGAAGGCCGCGAGAAAAGCGGTCGGTCTTGAATGATCCGATGAAATCGACACCCAAACCGAAGAAATGCGACCTGTCGCCGGAATCATTCGCCGTCCACGAGGCGAATGACAGCTATCTGGACGATACTGCGGACAAGGCAAGCGTGTTTTCTTTTTTTTCTGGAGCTGGATTTCTTGACCTAGGCTTCGAAATGTCGGGGAAGTTCGCAATTCGATTTGCCAACGAAATTCAAATTTCGTTTCTTCAGACCTATCGATACTCTCGCCGAAACCTCGGGCTTCCCGAGCCTACGTTCGGATATAGCCCTTCCGATATCGCATGGCTGCTTGAGCACGAGGAGATGTTCACGTTCGTCAAGTCAATTATAGAGAAAACGAAAGCGTTCTCACGCCCCGTTGGATTCATTGGTGGCCCTCCTTGTCCTGACTTTTCCGTTGGGGGAAAAAATAGGGGACGCGAAGGAGAAAATGGAAAACTATCTGGTACATACGTTGAATTGATCTGCCAGATGAAACCCGATTTTTTTCTATTCGAGAACGTCAAGGGTCTTTACCGAACAGTCAAACATCGTGCTTTTTTTGATGAACTAAAGGAGAAACTGAATAACGCAGGCTACGTGATGACTGAGCGTCTCGTCAATGCGCTTTCATATGGAGCCCCACAAGACCGCGAGAGAATTCTTCTTGTCGGATTTCATGCGGACTCTGATCGCCTTGGCTTTGATCCCGCCGCCACCATAGCCAACTTCCCGTGGAATCGCTTTGCTCGCAAAGACGCTTCTCTGCTGAAAAATCTCAACTGGCCTGGGATGGAACCGTTTCACGAATCCGTGATGACTCTGCCACCCGAGGGCATTCCTCTGGAGCTAACCGTCCAACATTGGTTCGAAAGGAACCACGTGGACGAGCATCCAAATGCCAAGCACTGTTTCATACCGCGGGAGGGTTTGAAGAAGTTTCTGGCCATCCCTGAAGGCGATGACAAAAAAAAATCCTACAAGCGATTGCATCGGTGGCGTTATTCGCCTACAGCAGCATACGGGAACAATGAAGTACACCTCCACCCATACCATGCGAGACGTATCAGCGTCGCCGAGGCTTTGGCCATCCAGAGCCTTCCGCGCAACTTTCTCATCCCCCCTTCGATCCCTCTCTCCGACATGTTCAAAACGGTAGGGAACGGTGTTCCGTTCATTCTTTCGAGCGCTATTGCAAAGACCATTGCGTTGTTCATCGAAACGAAGGGAAAATGCTTATGACCGCCCCTGATCTTCTCAAGTTAATCGCCGAACTACCGACTAAAGGTAAGTTTTCCTACATCGACAATCCAGAAAAAACGGTTTCGGTCGCTGCTGTTCATCTAGACAAGG
>JAAZAI010000265.1 GCA_012514445.1 Lentisphaerota bacterium | reverse complement strand
GCCTCCGTGTAGCGCGCGACCTCGCAACGCACAGGCGTCTCGCCAATCCCGTCATCCACCATACGTGTCCTTCCGCCTTTGACCGCGAACAAGACTAACCATAGCCGCCTGGCCCGCGTCTGTCAAATAGGTAGGGCGACGGCGTCTCGCCTAGCCGCACGCAGGGACTGTACCGCCTCGCCGCCGCTGGCGAGCCTGCACACCCCATCACTGCGGCTAGGCGGGGACGCCGTCGCCCCACCCGTGGACTCGCCTGTACCGCCAGGCCCGTCTGTAACGTCCCCCGGAGACCGGAGACTGACCGAGTACTTTTCGCTCGCGGTTTCGGGCGACCGTGCTACAATGCCACTTGATCATCGATACAGGCCCTTGACGCCCGGGAAATCCGGTCGTTCATCGGCCCGCTGTTGCAGGTTTACATGCACGACTTGACCGAATCCGAACGCCGCGAGCTGATCCGCCGCATCACCGCCGGCGAGCCGCTGCCCACCGCCTGGCGCAACCGCCTCTTTCCCGAGGGTGCCAGCCCCGAACCCGTCGGCAAGGAGTACCGACTCGTCTACGAGGGCAAGCTCAAGCGCGAGGAGGTGCTCGCCCAGACACCGCCCGCCCCCTGGCAGCTCGTCCGCGAGTTCTGCGCGGACCGCCCGCACAAGGACGCCGACTGGCGTAACCTCCTCGTGTGGGGCGACAACCTCCTCGCCCTGCGCGGCCTGCTGGAGGACCAGCGCGGCGAGAACCGCTTCGGCACCCGCGGCAGGATCAAGCTCGTCTACATCGATCCACCCTTCGCCACCAAACAGGATTTCATGAAGGACCGCGAGAAGGCCTACCGCGACAAGGTCATCGGCGCCCAGTTCATCGAGTTCCTCCGCCGCCGCCTCATCCTCCTGCGCGAACTACTCGCCGATGACGGTTTTTTGTTTCTGCACCTTGACAATAAGAAAGTGCACTATGTAAAAGCCGTAATGGATGAGGTCTTTGAGGAAGTCAATTTCCGGAACGAAATCATATTACCAAGACCATTCACCAAAAATCTTCAGCAACAATTTAAGAAAATCTCTTCTCTTAATGTCCGGCACGACACACTGCTGTGCTATTCAAAATGCCAAGGCACAAAATTCAGGCCGATTTGGATAAACAAAGAAGTAGTGCAACATCCTGAAGGTCATTGGCACCATTTCTGGAGTACCGCTGACAGGCCAACGATGCGATATCCACTTTTCGGTATAACTCCGAAAACGGGACAATGGGTTTGGAGCAAAGAAAAAGCATTCCAAGCCGTTGCTAATTTCGAGAAGTATCAAAGTGATGGGGTGCCAAGAGGTCTGTCTTTGGCTGAATACTGGGTGGAAACTGGGAAAACATTACGTTTCATAAGAAAGGACGATGAAGGTAAACCCCAGTATTGGCGAGCGCCTGCAGACCAAGTACTAGCCGATACCCTTTGGTTGAACCTTTTGACCTACGAGAACCAAAAAATCTATGCTACGCAAAAGCATGAGGACTTGCTTGCTCGTATCATTAATGGATATTCGCGAGAAGACGACATCGTTCTTGATTGTTTTGCAGGAAGTGGGACAACTGTTGCTGTTGCCGAAAAACTGGGTCGCCGCTGGATCGCGATGGATTGCGGCAAGCTTTCTATCTACACCACACAGAAGAGGCTCTTCTCGCTAACATCCGTGGTTGGGTCGTCGAAATCAGACGACCGCACAGCGACGGAGCGCACTGAGGACTGGTCCGAACACCTGAAGAACGCGCCGGGCGTCCTTCTGGTCACCGAGAAGGCGAAGAAGGGCGAATGCGAGGTGACGGCCGACCTGCTGCACGACCTCGCGGCGCTGGTCAAGAAGCACGATCTCGCCAAGAAGGGTTCCCCGCTCTCGCTGGTCTGCCCGGCCGACAAGCTGCGCATCGCCGAGGAGCTGCTGGAGGAGCCGGAGGAGGGCCCGGGGCGCAGTATCACGGTCGACGGGGTGGCCTTCCGCCTCTCCGTCATCGGCGCCAAGGAGAAGTCCGAGAAGGAGCAGCCGCTCCCCGCCAAGGCCTTCGCGCTCTACCGCGCGGGGCTTTACGACATGGAGGCCGTCAAGGCGCTCCCGTGGTCTGACTACCGGCCCTTCGTGCTCAAGCTCTTCGGCGTGCGCGAGCATCCGCACGAGCGCTACGGCGTTCCGCTGGACGGCTACATCGGCACGGGCTCGACCCTGATCTGGAATTACCCGGACAACAGCGCGCTCACGCTGGACTACGGCTATGTGGACAGCCTGCACGACGCCCTGCGCGGCAAGGCTGGCGAGCGCTTCTACATCATCGCGCCGGTCAACGCCATGGGCTTCATGGAGGACGAGATCGTCCGCGACGGCGCGACCTACGTCTTCCTCAAGGTGCCGCTCTCGCTGCTGCTGCGCCTGATCGAAAAGAAGGTTCCCGCCGCCCTCCTGCAACCCGCCCGGGAGGAGGACGTGAACGAGGTCATCGACGCCGCGGGCTTCGATTTCATCTCGCAGCCGCAGGTCGTCTGGGAGGCGGTGAAGGAGAGCCGCAAGGGCGAGCTCTTTGCCGACTACACGTTGCGGATCAAGGCGTTCCGCGCGCAGACGCTGGCGACCGATCCGGAGGATTTCCTGAACTTCGAGACCTTCTCCATGGCGATGGTCGATCCGGACTACAACGGCGAAGTCTTCCGGCTGGGCCAGGTGTTCTGGGGCGAGGATCTCCTGGCCGCGGCAGGCGGACTCGACAAGGCAGCGAGTCTTGAAATCCGTCTTTCGGAGCAGGATTTCACCGGTGGCCGCATGATGGCGATTCTCTGCGACCGCTATGGGAACGAGAAGGCGCTGCTGCTGGGCAAAGGCGATTTCGCCGCGAAGAGGAGGCGCTGAGATGCCGGTCATCACGCGGTTCAAATCAGTAAACACCATGCAAAAATACCCCAAAATTCAAGAGGTCGAAGCGCTTCCAGGACGGCAGTTGCTGGTGCGTTTCCGCAATGGCGTCGCCAAACTGTATGACTGCAGAAAGGTTTTGCGTCTGCCCGCCTTCGCGCCTCTTCGGGAGAACGACGCCTTGTTCCAATGCGCCCGTGCCGATCCGCACGGGTATGCTGTGGTCTGGAACGACGAATTGGACTTGGCCGAATCGGAAGTGTGGCTTGGCGGGAAGGTTGTGCGAGAAGACTCCGACGCCTACGGTCGAAAACCAGTGATGAAGTCTGCCGGAAAAGTGGTCCGAAAGCCGGCAGCGACGCTGCACAGACGCTCGCTCACGAAAACGCCGAAACTGACCAAGACCTCAG
>JAAZAI010000264.1 GCA_012514445.1 Lentisphaerota bacterium | reverse complement strand
CGCGGCCGTGATGGATCTTTTCCGCGCCGACGGCGCCATCCGCGAAGTCGCGGACGCCGCCGCGCTCCGCCAGGCCGTGGGGGAGCTCGCGGCGGACCCCGTCCAGCGCGCCGCGCTGGGCGAGCGCGCCCGCCGCGTCGTGGAGGCGCAGCGCGGTGCGCTCGCGCGCACGGCGCAGGTGATCGTCGCGCATCTGAAATGAACCTCAAGGGCGTTCTCGACCTGCTCTACCCGATTTCCTGCGCGGTTTGCGGCGCGCCGTCTCCCGCGCACCTCTGCGCCGCCTGCCGTGCGAGCATACACGTGCGCGCCGCCGAGACGTGCTGCCGCCGCTGCGGCAAGGTCGTGATGGAGGCCGTCTCCGCCGGCGTGGCCGCGCCGTTGTGCGGGCCCTGCCGCGACCAACCGCCGAAGTTCGACCTGGCCCGAAGCGCAGCGGAGTTCAAGGGGCCGGTGCGCGAGCTCGTGCATCTGTTCAAGTATCACAAGGGGACGTGGCTTTGCGACGAACTCGCGGACCTGCTCGAAGGCTGCTTCCTCGCGCACTGCCGCGGGGAGGCGCCGGACGTCGTGTGCCCCGTGCCGCTCAACCGCGCGAAGGCGCGCGAGCGCGGCTACAACCAGGCCGGGCTGCTCGCGGAGGCGCTGGCGGCGCGCATCGGCGTGCCCGCGGTTCCCGGCATCCTCGTGCGGTGCCGCAATACGCCCACGCAGACGCATCTGGGCGCGGCCGGGCGACGGGCCAACGTCGCGGGCGCGTTTCTCTCGCCGCCGCACCTGCGGCCCTGGGCGTACGGGCGCTGCGTTCTCCTCGTCGACGACGTGATGACGACCGGGGCCACGCTCTCCGAGTGCGCGGGCGCGCTCAAGGCCAACGGCGCGGAGCGCGTCGTCGCCATCACCGTCGCCCGCGACTAGCGGCGCCAAGGCGTGTGTTCAGTTGCGGTTTCGGAAATCCCGCATCGTCATGCCGTAACGCCGTTTGAAGAGTCCGGCCAGATAGATGTCGGACGAGAAGCCGCAGCGGCTGGCGATCAGCCCGATGGGATGCTTCGTCGAAGTCAGCATCCGGCAGACGCCGTTCAGCCGGGCGGCCTGGATCGACTGGTTGATCGTACGCCCCGACGCCTTGAACAGCGACTCGGCCATCCGGCGCGAAACCTGCATCTCCCTGGCGACGTCCTCGACGCGGATGCCGTTGCACGCCTCGCGCCCGATGTAGTCGAGCGCATGCGCCACGTGAACGTCGCAGCCGGTCTCGCCCAGCCGGGTGGAGCCGCGGCTCACGACGCCGGCCGGCCGGTATCGCATGAACAGGGGTCTTTCGGGAGCCCCGTGCTCCATCAGGTCGTCGAGCATCTCGGCGGCCAGTCTGCCGCCCCCTTCAAAGTCCGGCATGATGCTGGACAGGGAGGGAAAGGTGTTTTCGCACAACATCTCGTCATTGTCGACGCCGATCACCGACACGTCCATCGGCACGTTGATGCCCGCCGCCCTGCAGGCTTCCAGGACGGATTTCGCGCGCAAGTCCATGGCCGCGAAGACTCCGCACGGCTTGGGAAGACTGCGCAACCATGCCGCAAGGTCGCTGTGCTCGGGATCCCACATCGCGTCGGATGAATCCGAGGCGTGGACGCGGCAGGTCATGCCGGCCTGGGCGATGCGTCGCGAAAACGCGGCTCCTCGCTCGTCGGACCACTGCGTGTCCGGCGCGGACGGCACAAACGCATACGAGGCGGCGCCTCCGGCGAGAAGCGTCTCCGCCGCAAGCGTCCCCGTCGCCTCGGCATCGAGCCGCACTTCGCTGAATCGACCCGCCCATGGGGCGTCCGGGTCGATCATCACCAGGGGGACCGCGACGTCCTGGAGGCGGAGCCCCTTTCGCAAAGACGCGTCATCGACCAGGACGCCGTCGCAGGCGTTCAGGCGTTCGACCGAATCCACGGCGATGCCGAACGGATTGTTCTCCGCCACTTCGAGATGCCAGCGCGCCTTTCGGGCGTGCTGGTAGATTCCGCGGAGCTTGTCGCGATGCGCCTTGTGGACCGTGGAAAGCAGGGCGATGACGAAACGTCCTGCCGTTGCCTTCTTCATGTCAGTCCTTTCGCCGAAATGGGAACATTTGAAAAAAGACCCGAGACGAACCGCGATTGCGTTCGGGCTGAATGGCCTTCGATTATAGCATTGCTCGAAAGAAAGCGAAATCCCCGAATCAGGCGGGGAATAATCGTGGGGAGTAATCGGCTGGGGACAATCGGTCGGCGGGGGGCGGCGATTGCGCAGCGAGGTGGGGCGCAGCCGTCCCGGCAGGCGGACAATGTAAACTGGATGGCTGATTGACGCAAGCGGCGTGCTCGGAGAGCCCGCCCTACCTCGACCCCGTTTTACACGGCCGGCATCGCCCACTCGACGTCGGCGTGAAGCCGCCATGACGGGCCGTCGCCGATCGACAAATAGGCCGTTCCGCCCGGCTCGCCTGCGGGAAAGACCGCCCGGAGGTCGTGCCAGCCGGGTTTCAACGTCCGATCGGCCCAGGCGCCGGTTGAGCGATGCTGCGCCGGCACGAAGCGACCGGAGTCGTTGTCCAGAAGCGGTTCGCCGTCCAGCGTCGCCTGGATCGGGCGCGTGGCGTTCCAGACGATCCGATAGACGCCAAGATTCGGAACCTTGACGCGGTACTCGACTTCGGCTCCGGCGGCATCGAGCACGATATCCTCTCCCGCCGTCCATGTGGGGCGGCCGTTGACGCGGCTCGGCGTCGCCATGGGGAGCCCGACAAGGTGGTTCCAGACGCCGCCATCTGTGCGAAGCGTGAGGTGCATCATGGTGCGGTACGGAACGACGGCGGGTTCGTCTGGAGGAAGGAGAGTGAACGTCAAATCGTCCGGTCGGTCCAGATCCCATGCTGCAGTTTGCGTCCGATCCCCATCGGGACCAAGCGACCAGGAGTCGGGAAGCTGAAGCTCCAACGTGCCGCGTCTGGCGAGCGAAGGGATGGCATCGGAGAGTCGGATTCGGATCGTCGCGGGCGTTCCGGGGAAGAAGACGCGCTCCGGGGGATGGCGCAGGACGATCCGGCACGGTTCATCCGCCACCACGGCGCAGCCGGCGTCGGGCATGGCGGACTGGAAGGCCGGTGCGAGGGCGGAAGTGCGGAGCGCGAGAATGCGGTCCGACATTTCATCGATGGAGGCTGGAGGGTGGGCTCCGCAGATGGATGGCGAGAGGACGATGTCGCGGCCGATCGGCTCAAGCCATTTCGCCGGGATTGACCCCGGGTCGAGTATCCCGAGCAGCGCGCCCAGCGTTGCGCCCGTGCAGTCGGCGTCGTAGCCGCAGTTCACCGCCGCGCAGATCGACGCGCCGAAATCGCCGCGTCCAGCCAGCCAGCCCAGGACGATGAAGGCGAGGTTCACGGCGACGTCCGTCCAGTTGTCCGTCGCGAAATGCTTCAAGACGTCGGCGCGGATGGCGGCCGCGTCGGCGCCTTCCGCCCAGCGGGCGCGCACGAGGCCGATGGCGCGCCGCACACGGCTGTCGGCGGGGATGTACGACAGCGCCGAATCGAGAAGCGTGTTGCGATTGGATTCGACGAAGGCCAGGCTTTCCAGCGCGGCGAGAAACTGCGCGGCGTACAGTCCGTCGCTCACGTGGTCGACGCAGGCGTCCTCGGTCGCGAGTCGGACGGCCAGGTCCGGGTTGCCCGGCGCCAGGCACGCCCAGAGTTCCGTGCGGATGGCCGCGCCCATGCCGTTTCGGAACGGGTTGTCGAACGAACCGGAAAACGGCGGGTAGAGGCCGCGAGTGAGGTTTCGGATGGCGATGCCGTATTCGTCCGGATGGAAGTGCACGCTTTCCAGCCATCGGTCCGCCAGTTTCCGGCAGGAGACCGGGAATCCCGAGCGCTCAAGCTCCTCCAACCAGAGGACTTGAAGGTCGAGGTCGTCGTTCGGCATCATCCGGTCCGGGATGGGGTCGTAGAAATAGCGCGGTGGAGGATTCAAATGCCCTTCGACGGGGGCGCCTAGCGTTCCGCCGATGGATTTGCCGATCCAGCAACCGATGATTTTGTCCCGAAGCGTGCTCGATTCCATGTTCGTCCTTTCAACGTCTTTTGCCGATTCGGTCACAAGTATAGTTGCCGGCATTCATTGAAACCAGAGCAGAACACGCCATAAAAACTAATTTTT
>JAAZAI010000263.1 GCA_012514445.1 Lentisphaerota bacterium | reverse complement strand
GCTTGGCTGTCCGCCTTGCGCCACGCGATTCAAGTGGGTTGCAGCTATGGAGCCGAATCGGAGGACATTGTCGACGTGATGTGAAAGATCGGAGTCAGAACAGCGTGTCTTGCTTCAGTTTCGGGTCGGGAAGCGGATTGTCGTGAAGAAGGGCTCGGCGTTGCCAGTCTATTTTCAGAAAGCCGCACTTGTAGTCGAAGAGCACCCGGTCGAACACGTTTACAAACCCCCCTTGCGCATTCGTCCAACGCTTGACGGCATGTTTCGCGGACTGGTTGAGGCTGGTGAATTCCCGCTCGGCATCCTCCTCGACGGGGAGCGCGCACCGGCAGGGGCAACCGCTCCATTGATGGACATCCTCATCCACTTCCGCTGTTCGCTCCCCGGCTCCGTCCGAAGGTTCGATCAAAGCGGATTTTTCCTTGCGAATGTACAAAGCCTCTTGTAGAAGGATCGGATAGAGGAGAAAACCCCGCGAATCCTTGTGGCCACGTCCCTTCTGCTTGAAGTAGTCCTTGAGCTTCTCCTCGACCGCAGCGTTCTTTTCAGTGGGTTCGAAGCGCAGGTACAGCGTGGTTCCGGCCTTGAACAGGCGCCGCCAGCCTGGCGGCATAAACAGATCATGGGGAATCTCCACCGTGAACGAACTGCCAGACCGCAACCGGCCTGCCGGGATATTGCAGTCGACCTTCCACTCGTGTCCGTTCCATGTCAGTTCAAGCGTCCGGTCGGGTGAAAGATCCTTGGCGTTGGATTTTGTATTCATGGCTTTTTGAACACATGGTTGCGATGGTAGGCGAGGTAGGGAAGATGGCGGGGGGACGGGGGGAGGCGGAGATGGAGGGCGGGGACGAGGGCGAGGATGTCGAGGGTGTCGGGGGCGAGCTGTGGGGAGAAGAGAATGGCGCCGTCGTCGGCGAAGCTGACGAGGCCGGCATCGAAGAGCGCGTCGAGATGCGGGGCGAGCAGAAAGCCGTTGTACGGGTCGAGGCGTTCTTCGTCGGTGGCGTCCGCCCAGGGCTTGGCGTGGCTCGCGCGCAGCAGCGGAGCCTGCGAGAGCCCCGTGACCGCGCAGGCTCCTCCCCACAGCTCGAAGAGGCCCGCCCGGAAGATGTCCTGCCCGACGCGCTGCGCAACCTCCGCCGCGCGCTCGGTCGTCCTCGCGCCGTCGGCCGTGGACAGGTAGTCCGATTGATGCTCGAATTCGAGCTCCGCCGCCGTCCTGAAGACGCCTGCCAGCAGCGGCAGATGCTCGGCAATCGCCGGCGGCGCGTACGGGAGGCGCAGACGCCCCCCGGCGGCATGACCGGGGAAAGCCTCCAGCAGCCTGCCCTGCGTCGTCGCGTTCGAAAGCGCGATGAGCAGTCCGCCCTCCGCCTCGCCCAAGGTCAGCCTCCCGGCATGACGCGATGAACGGTAGGACAGCGCGTCGGAAACGCCCTCAATCGGGCGGGGTTCGGACACCGCCACCTCCCATCCGTTTTCGTAGGCGACTTTCTCGACGAGGGTCTGGACGGAAAAGTGCATGGCTACAGTTTCCTCCACGCTTCGAGGACGAGGCGGCGGGTGCGGTATTCGCCGAAGGCGGCGAGTTCGGCGGTCTTGAGCGAGC
>JAAZAI010000262.1 GCA_012514445.1 Lentisphaerota bacterium | reverse complement strand
TTGTGGACCGAGATGGGCTTCTCGACGAGCGTGTGGATGCCGCATTTCAGGGCGTCGATGCCGATCGTGGTGTGCGCGTAGTGGGGCGTGGCGACGAGGACGGCGTCGACCTCGCCGGAGCGGATGAGCTTCGCGCTGTCGGTGAACGTCTTGTACTTGCCTTGGAAGCGCTCGAGCTTCGCAGGGTCGATGTCGCAGACGGCCGCGACCTTGAGTTCCTTGACTTTTCCGGCTTCGATGCAGCCGACATGGCCGCTGCCCATGTTGCCGACGCCGATGACGCCGAGACGCACTTCTTTCATTTTGAATCCCAGTCAGGTTGGAGGGTGATGAGGGGGGGACTGAAGCAAATACCAATTCATTATGCCCCATGGGTGGAGAAAAATCAAGGACATTGCTGTGAAATCGCGATGAAAGCGGCTGGCCAGAGGCGGGGCGTTTGGTGTAAACTCCACGGCATCATGATGGCGCGTGTCCTCGAGGTTCTCGGCGGTCTCACCTGGGCGCAGGTGTTCGGCGTGGGCGGAATCGTCCATGTCGCATGCTTCGCGGCCGTGGCGCTACACTGCCTGACACACCGGCGCGATTCGCGCTCGGCGATCCTCTGGCTGTTCACGGCGTGGGCGTTCCCGATCCTCGGACCGCTCGGCTACGCGGCGTTCGGCATCGCCCGCGTGCCGCGCAAGGCGTGGCGCAAGCGCTCGGCCGATTCGACGTTCGGCGCGGCGCGCGAAGACAGCGAGCGCGAATCGCATCCGCTGGCCTATTGGCGCAGCCTGCGCGAGGCGCGCCGCTGCGCGCCGCCCGAGGCGGCGGCCGCGTTCGACGCCGCCCTCGACGCCATCACGCCGGAGCACCGGCTGCTCGCCGGCAACGCCGTGACGCTGCTGGAGAACGGCACGGAGACGTTCCCCGCGATGCTGGAGGCGATCCGCGGCGCCCGCCACCACATCCACATCCTCTCGTACATCATCGGCGCGGACGACGTCGGCCGGCGCATCCTCGACGCCTGCGCCGAACGGGCGCGGGCCGGGGTGAAGGTCCGCGTGATGTACGACGCCTTCGGGTCGCAGCCGGCGAGGCTCCGGCGCTTCTTCCGCCGCTACGACGGCATCCCCGGGATGCGGGTGGTGGCGTTCTCGCTCGTGAACCTCCTCAAGCAGCAGGTGCAAATCAACCTGCGCAACCACCGCAAGCTCTTCGTCGTGGACGGCGAGAGCGGCTTCACCGGGGGCATCAACCTGCACAAGGGCCATCTGGGCGCCTGCGACCGCCCGGCGATTCGCGACTACCACTTCCGCATCCGCGGCCCGCTCGTGAACGAGCTGCAGTACACCTTCCTGCGCGATTGGTACTACATGACGGACGAATCGCCCGAGGAGCTGCTCGGCGAAGCGTACTTCGGCCGGAGCGCCGCCATCGCGGGAGAGGTACCCGCCCGCCTCGTGAACAGCGGGCCCACCTCGCTCGAGCATTCGGTCGAGGAGCTGTTCTTCATCGCGGTGACGACGGCGCGGCGCGACATCGTCGCCGTCACGCCGTATCTCGTGCCGACCGAGCCGCTGCTCTACGCCTTGCGGATGGCGGCGATGCGGGGCGTGCAGGTCCGTCTCGGAGTCCCGGCCGTCAACAACCACCGGTCGGTGCGGTACGCCTCGCGCGCGCTCTACGCGGGGCTGCTGGAGGCGGGCGTGCGCATCTTCGAGCGGCGCGGACCGCTGCTGCACGCGAAGGCGATGGTGGTGGACGGCCTGCTCGCCGTCTTCGGGTCGGCGAACCTCGACGTGCGCAGCCTGCGCCTGAACTACGAGAGCACCGTGGTGGCGTACGACGCGGCGCTGGCGGACCGGCTGATGGAGGAGATGCTCGTGGACTTCGCCGAGAGCGACGAAATCGGCCTCAACGCCTGGCTCAAGCGTCCGAGGCGCCAGCGGATCCTCGAGAACGCCTTCTCCCTGGCCGATCAGATCCTCTAGCGGCGAACAGGATGCCCAGTTCGAAGAGGATCCAGGTCGGCGCGGCAAGCGCGATCTGGCTGATCACGTCGGGCGGCGTGAGGACGGCCGAGACGACGAGCACCGCGATCAGCACGTAGGGGCGCGCGTGGCGGAGCGCGGCCGCGCTCGCGAGCCCGAAGCGCACCGCGACGACGACGGCGATGGGCGTCTGGAACATCAGGCCGAACGCGAGCGTCAGCGCGCCGGCGAGCGCGACGAAGTCCGCGAGGCCCAGCACCGGCGCGAGATCGGCCGAGGCGAACGAGGCCGAGAAGCGCATGAGAAGCGGCAGGATCGCGACAAGGCAGAAGGCCGCGCCGGAGGCGAAGAGCAGCGAGAAGACGACGAGCCAGGGCCGCAGCGCGCGGCGCTCGTGCTCGTGGAGCGCGGGCAGGAGGAACTGCCAGACCCGGTGCACGAGGTAGGGATGGCAGAGCAGGATCGCGAGCACGCCGCCGATCCGCAGGTAGGTGGTGAAGGCCTCCAGCGCGGAGAAGTAGTGGAGGCGGGCGATCGATGCCGGGCAGCTCCAGCGGATCAGCCAGGAGACGAACGGGCGGGCGAGGACTAGACCGAAGGGAAGGGCGACCGCCCAGGCCGCCAGGCAGGCCAGGAGCGTCCGGCGCAGCGCCTCGACATGGTCGAGGAACGAGTCCGTCTCGAGCTCAGCCATTGCCGTCTTGCTTGCGCTCTTCCTTGGCGTCGTCCTTCTCGGCGAGCTTCTCGCCCGCCTCGATCAGCGAATCCGCCTCCTTCTCGATCTCGGTTTTCGCCTTCTTGAACTCGTGGGAGGCCCGGCCGAGCGCCTTGGCGATTTCCGGAATGCGCTTCGCGCCGAAGACGAGGACGACGATCACAAGGATGAAAACGATTTCTCCAATGCCAACCATGGCGTGTTTCCTTTCAGGTTTTGTGGTTCAATGTGCGCAGCTCGCCGATGGCCGCTTCGATCAGCGCTTCGTCCATGCTGTGGACCTCGACCGTCCGGCCGATGGCCGTGGGCAGCGTGATGCAGAGACGGCCGCCGAGGTGCTCGCGGAAATCGCCGATGCCGCGGACGACCTCCAGTTCGCCGTCCGGACGCCGCATCTCGAGTTCGGGCAGGAAGCGGGGAAGTCCGAGCGCGCCGATGAGCGCGAGGACGCGCGCGGCGTCCGCCTCCGGCAGGAGACCGGCCCGCTTCGCGTAGACGGTGTCGAGCGCCATGCCGACCGCGACGCCCTGTCCGTGCGCGATGGCGTGCCCCGAGAGGATTTCAAGCCGGTGTCCCGCCCAGTGGCCGAAGTCGAGGGGCCGCGCCGACCCGAATTCAAAGGGATCGCCGCCCGTGCAGATCTGCCGCAGGTGGATCGCGGCGGCGTCCTCGATGGCGCGGCGCAGCGGCGCCGGCTCGCCCGCGGCGAGCGCCGGGGCGTCCGTTTCAAGCCGCGCGAAGAACGCGCCGTCGCGGATGACCGCCACCTTGACGGCCTCGGCCAGGCCGCCGACGCGCTCCCGCGGTGGAAGGGACGTGAGCAGCGAGACGTCGTTGACGACCGCGAACGGGGGCGCGAAGGTGCCCATGAAGTTCTTCTGGCCGTGGTGGTCGATGCCGTTCTTCACGCCGATGCCGGCGTCGCACTGCGCCAGGACGGTCGAGGGCATCCGCACGAGGCGCAGGCCGCGATGGATGAGCGAGGCGGCGAGTCCTGTGGCGTCGAGCATGCTGCCGCCGCCGATGGCGAGGACGAAGCTCTGGCGGTCCATGTGGAGGTTGCCGAGCGCGAAGACGATGTTCTGGATGATGGCGACGTCGTTCTTGGCCTTGCATCCGCCGGGGATGCGCAGGGGCTCCATCGTCAGTTCGAACGCGTCCTCATGGGCGTGCGCGTACGCGCGAATCGACGCCTCGAGCCCTGGCCGCGCCTCGGCGAGTCCGGCGTCCACGAAGGCGGCCACGCGATGGACGCGTTTTTCACCGAGGCGGTCGAAGACGCCGCAGAGCAGATCGGACGCGGGATCGAAGGCGTTGTCGGTGAAGTGGACGGGATAGTCGAAGCTGACGGCGAAGCGGTTGTGGATGACGGTGGGCATGGGAGTGCGAGAGTGTGGGAGTGCGTGAGAGCGTGAGTGCGGGAGTTATCTTTGTCGCGAGCTTTTGTCGATCCCGCAAGAGTTGCGAGTGTGGGTGTTGGAGAGGGACTAGCGGCTAGCGACTTGGGGAGTGCGGGGGTGTGGGAGTGTGTGGGGGAGGGGGGCTAGGGGCTAGGGGTTAGGGGCTAGTCTCCTAATCCTAATCGTAATCGTAATCGTAATCGAGTCAGTGTAGGAGGAAGTGTGCTCGCGACTAGCGACTAGCCGCTAGCGGCTCGGAAGCGATTTTCCGAGCGCGGCCGCGATCGCGACGAACGACGGGTTTGAAGCGAGGTCGGGGAGGGGGGTCGAGCTGCCGAAGGCGATGTCGCACCGCCGTCCGTGCGTGCCGCGGATGCGGGTGGAGTCGAGGCTCGTGCCGGGACGGCAGCGGTTGACGCCGAAGAACAGTTCGCAGGGGTCGTATCCGGGCTTGGAATGGATGTCCACGTGCGTGGCGTAGTCCGGCGCTTCGCGACGATCCGTCCACCAGGGGTAGGCGCACCAGGATCCTTTCATCGCGGTCAGCAGGATTTCTCCGGCGGCGGCGTGGCCCCAGGGGCATTCGGGCGTTTTGATCGCGACGGACTCGTAGACGCCCGTGGCGGCGAGGGCGTCGGCGACGCGCGGGACGTCCGCCGGGTTCTTGACGTACACGTGGGCGATCTCGTGGTCGGCGAGCGCGAACGCGCGCGCGGCGTGCAGATCGGGATAGGCCATGCCGCGGACGATCCGCGTGGCGAGGAATCCCGCCTTGCGGAGCGTGACGTTGGGCAGCGCCGGCGCCTGGTTGACGGCGGCGATGGCGTAGTCGCCGATGACGAGCAGTTCGAAGCCGCGTTTCTCGGCGAACGTCGCCAGGCGGCAGAGCTGGCGGCGCAGCAGTTCGAACGAGCGCGCGCACCGGTCGTCCGCCGGGCCGAAGCGCTGCAGGTCGTAGTCGAGCGTGGGGAGGTAGACGAAGAGGACGTCCGGGGCGACGGTGGCGAGCGCGGCTTCGGTGCAGGCGACGACGGCGTCGCCGACTTTGGGGGAGGCCAGGGGGCCCCAGTAGCGGTTCAGGGGGAACCGGCCGCATTGGGCGAGCAGCAGGCGGGCGAGTTCGGTCGGACGCGTATACGTCTCCATCGCCATGCCGCCGTGGTGGAAGTGGACCGGCGCGGGCGAGATCACGTAGTCCGCCGCCTCGCCGAGGCTCTGCTGCCAGAAGAACATCCCCACGCTCCGGCCGGCCGCGCGTGCGGCTTCCCAGATGCGCGGGCCTTCGACGAGGGCGGACGACTGCTCCCAGAGGGATGCCTTGCGCAGGCGGCGGTCGAAGAGGCCGTTGGCGACCATTCCGTGCTTCCGCGGCTCGGAGGCGGTGCGGAAGCTCGCCTGCGCGGTGCAGGTCACGGCGGGGAAGACGGAGGCCGCAGGCGCCAGGTCGATGCCGGCGACGCGCGACAAGCGGCGGCTGGAGACCTCGCTCCAGCCGAGCCCCGCGACATTGACGATCATCCATTTGGGCGACATGGCGACAGGATAGCACTTCGGTTTTCGCAAGTCAATTTTCAGTGTTGCGGAATGAGAGCCGGCTGTGGTAATATCGATGCCCTTATTCAAAAGCAACAGGAAAAGAAGGTTACGGCAAGCCATGAGTCAAGTTGACAAGAATTCCGTCCGCAAGCAGTTCCAACTCCACGAGAAGGACACGGGCTCCTCTGACGTGCAGGTCGCGGTTCTCACGAAGCGCATCGAGCACCTCACCGAGCATCTCAAGGAGAACACCAAGGACCACAACTCCCGTCGCGGTCTGATCAAGATGGTCAACAACCGCCGCACGCTTCTGGACTACCTGAAGCGCACCCAGGAGCCGCGCTACCAGGCTCTGCTCAAGGAGCTGAGCCTCCGCCGCTAGGACGCAACGGGCGCCCGCCACAGGGGTGTGCGCCAATTCAACAGCTCCCTGCGCGGTCCACCCGCGCGGAGCGCCGGCTTTCGCCATCGAGGGCCGGATCAACCATAGAGCGGCGGTTCGTGGCGCCATGCGCCCACGGCCTCATCGGACGTGTCGGGATTGCCGCAACCAGGAGTCGATCCATGAAGGACACTGTTTCGGTCAGCACGCAAGTCGGCGGGCAGACACTCACCATTGAAACCGGGCTGCTGGCCCGCCAGGCGGCCGGCGCCGTCACCGTCGCGCTGGGCGACACCGTCGTCTTCTCGGCCGTCACCACCGCCAAGCCCCGCGAGGGCATCGACTACTTCCCGATGCAGGTCGAGTACCGCGAGAAGTACTATTCGGCCGGCCGGTTCCCCGGCGGCTATTTCAAGCGCGAATCGCGCCCGAGCGAAAAGGAGATCCTCACGGCCCGCCTGACGGACCGTCCGATCCGCCCGCTCTTCCCCAACGGCTATCGCGACGATCTGCAGATCAACAACACGCTGCTTTCCGCGGACGGCGTCCACGAGACGGACTTCCTGAGCGTGGTGGCGGCCTCGGCGGCGCTGCACATCTCCGAGATTCCGTTCATGGGCCCGATCGCGGCGGTCCGCGTCGGCCGCGTCGACGGCAGGCTGATCATCAACCCGACGCACGAGGAGCGCCTGAAGGGCGACCTCGACCTGCTCTACAGCGGCACGCAGGAGCGCTTCCTGATGATGGAGGGCGGCGCCAACGAGATCTCCGAGGAGGATTTCCTCGCGGCGATGAAGTTCGGGCACGAGGCGGTCGTCGCGATCATCGCCATCCAGCACGAGCTGCGCGCCAAGCTCGGTCTCGCTGAGAAGCGCATCGTCGACGGCGATCCCTGCGACCCCGCGCTGCTCGCCGCCGCCCGCACGCTCGTCGGCGGCGCGCTTTCCGACGCGCTGCTGATCAAGGGCAAGCTCGAGCGCCAGGCCGCCGTCGAGGCGGTCAAGGTCGCGCTCAAGGCCGACCTCCTCGCCAAGTTCCCCGAGATGGCCGACGAGGCGTTCCGCGCGATGTTCGACGTGCTCGAGATCGACACGGTCCGCGCCAACGTCCTCGAGCGCGGCAAGCGCATCGACGGGCGCGCGCAACACGATCTGCGCCCGCTCTACGGCCAGGTCGGCGTGCTGCCCCGCACGCACGGTTCCGCCGTCTTCAACCGCGGCGAGACGCAGTCGCTCGGCGTGGTGACGCTTGGCACCATGAAGGACGCGCAGGAGCTGGACGCGATCGCCGGCGGCCCCGTCGAGAAGAAGTTCATCCTGCACTACAACTTCCCCCCGTACAGCGTCGGCGAAGTCGGCCGCCTCGGCATGCCGGGCCGCCGCGAAATCGGCCACGGCGCGCTCGCCGAGCGCTCCCTGCTGCCCGTCATCCCCGAGGACTACCAGTACTCGATCCGCCTCGTGTCGGAGATCATGGGCTCGAACGGCTCCTCCTCCATGGCGTCCATCTGCGTCGGCACCCTCGCTCTCATGGACGCGGGCGTGCCGATCAAGAAGCCGGTCGCCGGCATCTCCTGCGGTCTGTTCACCTCCGCCGACGAGAGCCAGAAGGTCCTCGTCACGGACATCCTCGGCGCCGAAGACCACTGCGGCGACATGGACTTCAAGGTGGGCGGCACGCGCCAGGGCATCACGGGCTTCCAGGTCGACCTCAAGGTTCGCGGCCTCACGTGGGATCTCGTCGAGGAGGCGCTCATGCGCACCCGCGACGCGCGCATGAAGATCCTCGACTACATGGAATCGGTCATCGCGACCCCGCGCACCGCGCTCTCCCCGTACGCCCCGCGCATCGAGACGATCATGATCCCGCCCGACAAGATCGGCGCGCTCATCGGCCCGGGCGGCAAGAACATCCGCGCCATCACCGCGCTCTCCGGCGCGCAGATCGACATCGCCGAAGACGGCACGGTGAGCATCTTCGCCACCTCCTCCGAGTCGATGGAACTCGCCCGCCGCGAAGTCAACAAGACCGTCGCGGAGCCCGAGGAGGGCATGATCTACGAGGGCGTCGTCACCGGCATCAAGGAATTCGGCGCCTTCGTCGAGATCCTGCCCGGCCTCGACGGACTCTGCCACATCAGCGAGCTCAGCGATCAGCGCGTGCGCGCCACCGAGGACGTCTGCAAGGTCGGCGACAAGATGCGCGTGAAGTGCATCGCCGTCGACGACCGCGGGCGCATCAAGCTCAGCCGTCGCGCCGCGATGGCCGAGCTTGCGGATATCGAGGCCAACGGCAACGGCAACTAGCCCGAGCCAAGGGCACAGGCTAGGGGCTAGCGGCCAGTGCCTAGGGGCTTGTGCGACACAACAACGAGGAAGGTTCCGGATGATCGTCCGGAACCTTCCTTTTTCCTGTCAAGTCCTAGCCGCCAGTCCCTGAACCTTAGCTTGAGCTCTGCGCAGGCCTGAACCCTAGCCCCTAGCCGCTAGTCCATGAACTCTGAGTCCTGAACCCTGACTCCTCGACTCGCATTCGCGGTCCGCTACCGTCTACGCAGGCCGTTTCCGCTTCGCGGCGGCGCGTAGTGGCGCGGCGGCGGAGGAGGGGGCGGGGCGCAGCGCGGGGGCGGGCTGTAGTGGTGGCGCGGCGGCGAGTAGGTGTGGTGGTGGCGGTATCGGGGCGCCGGGGCGTAGACCACCGAATCCCGATACACGACCGTCTGCACGGGCGGAGCGTAGACCACGGTTTGGACAGGTTGCTGGTAGACCACCGGCGCGGGCTGGTAGACCACGGGGGCGGGCTGCTGGTAGACCACGGGAGCCGGTTGCGTGTAGACCACGGGGGCCGGTTGCGTGTAGACCACGGTCTGCACGGGGGCGGGCTGCGCCGTGGCGATCATGCCGATGCCCAGGCCGACGGCGAGACCGGCGATCACGGCGCCGGCGGAACTGTGGTGGGGCCGGGCGTTTGCCGCGACCGGAGCCGCCGCGAGTGCCGCGGCGGCGATCATGGTGACGATGTACGTTGTCTTTTTCATGGCGACTCCCTTCTGCTTTCGCTTGGCTTGATCCTGTGTGCTACGTCCCTTAGACGCAGGCCGGAACTGGAATATTCATGGCAAATGAAGATTTTTTCAAAAAATGAATTTCCGTTCGCGTTTCTGCTTGCGAGAATCGCCCTCGCTCGTCGTCGCGTTCTGCTTAAGCTCTGCCGGGACGCCCACCCGAGAATCGTTGGGTGTGTGTCAGGAAAGTGACAGGTGAATCGGATTTCGCTTGCGCAGCGCATGCGGGCGTGCTATAATTTGTAGCGTTTCAACTACAAATCAGCAAACAAAAGGAACATCATGCAGCTTCCCCAG
>JAAZAI010000261.1 GCA_012514445.1 Lentisphaerota bacterium | reverse complement strand
CTCCGGGGCGGCATGGGTCGCTTCGGCGAGGATGTGGTAGAGAACGCCGCGGTGGAGTTCGTTCTCCTCGTCGGCCTCGGACTGCTGGAGGCGCATCGCCATGCGGCGGCGGACGACCTGCTGCGCCTCCTTGAAGTCGCCGTCGAAACGGGGGTCGATCTGGCGGATGCGCGCTTCCAGCGGCGGATGCGTGGCGAAGAGGCTGCCCCGGAATCCCGAGGCGAAAAGCATGTGGGAGACTTCGGAGGCGTGGGGGTTCGAGATCCGGCTGCCGTGCGTGGCCGCGCCGATGACCTTCAGCGCGCCGGCCATGCCGTCCGGGTTGCGGGTGAACTGCACGGACGACGAATCGGCGAGATATTCGCGTTGGCGGGAAATCATCGCCTGGATCAGGCGCGAGCAGAGCACGCCGAGCGAGCCGAGCAGCCAGACGGCGCCGCCGAAGAGCATCAAGCCCAAAGCGAGGCCCGCCCCGTTGTCCTTCTTCTTGCGACCGCCACCCGAGAAGCGCAGCATCTGGGCGCCGCCGCGGAAGAGCAGGCTGCCGAGAAGCGAGATGCAGAGGATGCCGAAGAGGACGCCGATCATGCGGATGTTCAGGCGCATGTCGCCGTTGAGGATGTGGCTGAACTCGTGCCCGACGACCGCCTGCAACTCGTCGCGGCTGAAGAGATCCAGCGCGCCTCGCGTGACGGCGATGGCGGAGTCCTTCGGGGTGTACCCGGCGGCGAAGGCGTTGACGCCCGGCTCGTCGTCCATCACGAACACGCGCGGCATCGCCACGCCGGAAGCGAGCGCCATCTCCTCGACGATGTTGAGCAGGCGCCGCTCGCGGAAGTTGCGCGTGCTCGGGAGAATTTCGCGCCCCTTCATCGACTGCGCCACGGCCGGGCCGCCTTGCGCGAGCTGGGCCGTCTTGACGAGCGTGGCGACGCCGACGAGGGCGGCGATGGCGCCCACGGAGCCCAGCAGGACCTGCGGGTTCGCGACGACCTGCGCGAAGGCGTCCGCCAGGAACGCGCCGGCCGTGCCGTCCACCGCCTCGGCCCGTTGCTGGGCGAGGAGCAGCGAGAGCCCGAACGAGACGACGCCGTGGACGGCGGCGACGAGGCCCGCGACGAACACGGCGTAGGTCAGAACCAGCCAGCCGGTTCTGCGCCTGGCGCGCGACTGCTGTTCAAAAAAGTCCACGGCGGGGCGGCCCTCTGCGCGGCGCGCGGCTAGAACTTCACCTTCGGGGCCTCGCGCTCGGCGGCGTCGAGGATTTCGAAGAGCTTGGCCTCGGTGAAGCCGAAGACGCCGGCGAAGAGGTTCGAGGGGAACGTCTCGCGCTTGGTGTTGTAGACCATCACGGCGTCGTTGTAGGCCTGGCGGGCGAAGGACACCTTGTTCTCGGTCGAGGTGAGTTCCTCCTGCAGGGCCATCATGTTCTGGTTCGCCTTGAGGTCCGGGTAGCGTTCGACGACGACCATGAGCCGCGCCATCGCGCCCTTCAGGGCCGATTCCGCGCCGGAGAGCGCGCTGATCGCCGCGGGGTCGGCGGGATTCGCGCTGGCGGCGGAGGCCGCGCCCATCGCGACGCCGCGGGCTTTCACAACGGCTTCGAGCGTCTCGCGCTCGTGCGCCATGTAGCCCTTCACCGCCTCGACGAGGTTCGGGATGAGGTCGTAGCGGCGCTTGAGCTGCACGTCGATCTGGGCGAACGCGTTCTTGAAGCGGTTGCGCAGCAACACCAGCGTGTTGTAGATGCCGATGGCGGCGACGACGACGACGGCGACGATGCCGAGGATGATGATCAACGTCATGTGGTTTTCCATGTGCGCTCTCCTGTGTTGATGGACGCCGCCCTGCACGGCGAAAGGCTTTGTTGTCCGCTAATTCTAGCACAACGCCCCCGGCGCGGCAAGAATTCCGCGAGCCCGCGTCGTGCCGCGCGCCATCGACCACGGGTAATCGGTCGAGTGAATGTATGCCCTCTGGACGCCTTCCCCCGGCGACGAACCGAATATCCGGTACAGGGGAGCAGGAAGGGATGTCGGTGGTGCGGGAAAGGGATACGGGGGCCTTGTCACGCTCACAGTTCCGGAACTGTGAGAGGGTGGTTTGTGGTGCAATCCGCAATCCGCTCACCCGCAATCCGCGATCCCCTTCCGGTGTTTGCATCGCCGGGGGCGCTCTG
>JAAZAI010000032.1 GCA_012514445.1 Lentisphaerota bacterium | reverse complement strand
GTGCCGGGGTCGAGATGGATCTCGACGCAGTCGTCCTTCCAGAGCTGGGCGTCGTGGACGTTGGTTGACTTCAGGGTCAGCGTGGAGGCGTCGGGCACCTCCGCCTCGACGCAGACGAACAGCGACGAGCCGTCATGGACGAACCTGGCCCGCGTCTGGCTGGCGGCGGAGCACTTCCTCCGGACCGGGCGGCGGCGGCTGGCGTTCGCGGGTTGCGACGACATGCCCAACCACGAGGCCCGGTGGGTGGGGTTTTTCTCCGCCCTCCAGGCCGCGGGCCACCCGCTGGATTGCATCGTCCGCTGGCATTCGTTCGACGAGGTCGTGCGCGGCATCCGAGCCGACCGGGGGAAGTTGGACGGCATATTCTTCGCGGCGGACTGGCTGACCATCGACGTCTGCAATCTGCTCCGGCGCGAGGGGATCGAGCTGCAGCGCGACGTGGCGCTCGTCTCCTTCGACAACACCCCGGCGCTCCACCATGCCGGACTCGAGATCCCGGCGGTCGCCGCCGACCGCGCCGGGATGGTCGACCGGGCCATCGCGGCCATCCGCGATCCCGCGCTCTCGGGCATCGTTACGCTCGACGTCAACCTCGTGTTGCCTGCGCACGAGCGGGTTTGAGTCTGGGCGTATGGGTTCGTAATTGGCCTTCGATTTCCTCTGTGTTAATCATAGCCAAAGGGAAAAAACGAGCTTCACATTCCAAGCCGGAAAGGCTAGAATTGGACGCGTTGAAAGCCCCGAATCGGCCTCGTCTAGGGATCGCAGGCCGGACTTGTAGAATTATGCCATTCATTCATGTCTCTCCGGAGCGCGCAACGAGACGAGAATTTTATATGACCACTCAGCCGACGTTGACCCATGCGATGGAGCGTAGCGCGTCTCCGTTGGCCGCCGCCCCCGTGGTGAACGGATTGCTCGCCCTTTACACTGGCGTGCTGTCGAGCCAGACGCCCGGCTGGGAGCTGCTGGAATCGAAGGAGGGCGAAATGGTCCAGGTCCCCTTCGAAGGCAGCTACGCGAGCAAGGGCGGGCGCATCCAGTCCCCCTGGATCGATCTCGACAAGCCCGCCGGCATCCCCGCCTACTACCGCATGACCTTCTCCGCCCAGACCGACGCCCAGTGCTACTGGTGGGTGGATTTCCAGGACGGGGAGGGGAATCCGCTTCCCGACATCAACAGCGCGGTCTACGCCGGCGAGTCCGAGCAGGCGTACGACCAGATGGTCTACGTCATGGGCGCGGCCGCCCGGATCCGCCTCGCCTTCCAGTCGAAGACAGGCGTCCAGGTCCGCGACCTCGCCGTGCAGCGCGTCGCCGAGGCGGAGGCCGCGGCATGGTGCGACTCGCTCTACGCCAAGCTGCCCCAGCTCGATTTCGTCCCGCCCGCCGACGCCTTCGCCAAGCTGCCCCGGACGGCCGCAGCGCTCAAGAGCGGCGCGCCCTGGCGCGTCGTGATGCTCGGCGACAGCATCCAGAACGACAGCTTCAACTCGATCTTCCAGGCGCTCGTGAAGCGCGACTTCCCGAAGTCGAACCTCGACTTCACGATCTCCGTCCGCGGCTCCACGGGATGCTGGCACTACCAGGAACCGGCCCACTTCCAGGACTACGTCGCCCGCCACAAGCCGGACCTGCTGCTCATCGGCGGCATCAGCAACCGCGTCGGCGGCGAGGGCGACGCGGCCAACCGCGAGGCGATCCGCCGCGTGATCCGGCAGGCGCAGGCCCTCGGATGCGAGGTGGCGCTGCTCAGCCCGCCGCATTCGGTGGACTGGCGCCCCGCCGACTCCGCCGCCTCTGGTGCGCCGCTGCCCGTCGCGACATGGACGGAAGAGACGCGGGATCCGAAGGGCGAGCGTCGCCTGGTCTGGACGCCCTACCGGGACATCGCTCGCGAGTGCGGGATTACCTTCTGGAACCTGACCGTGCCGACAGCCGACGCGATCGCCGCCTCCCGCAAGCCGCATGGCTGGTTCAACCGCGACTACGTCCACAACAACGACCGCGGCAAGCAGCTCATCGGACGCGTCCTGCAGCGCCACTTCCAGGACGCCCTGCCGAGGGAAGGCGAGGAGGTTTCCGCCGAATGACGCCGGAGGTCTTCAGCCGTCTGCGCTACGGCATGTTCATCCACTACGGTCTCTTCAGCATGCTCGGGCGCGGCGAGTGGGCGATGAACCGGGAGGGGATCGCCCCGGCCGAGATGGATGATCTCGCGAAGTCCTTCGATCCCGCCGCCTTCGACGCGGAGGCGCTTTGCGACCTCGCCGTGGCGGGCGGCATGAAGTACATCGTCTTCACGACGATGCACCACGAGGGCTTCCGCCTCTACGACACGGCGCTGACCCCGTACAACGCGATGCAGGTCTGCGGGCGCGACCTCGTCGCCGAGATCGTCGCCGCCGCCCGCGATCGCGGACTGAAGATCGGCCTCTACCACAGCCTCAACAACTGGCACGACCAGCCCGACGCCGCGGACGCCTTTGAAGACCCCGCCGCCTACCCGGCCTTCATCGCGAACACCTTCGCGCGCCTGACGGAGCTCGCGACGCGCTTCAATCCGATCGACATCCTCTGGTATGACGGCTGGTGGCCGTTCGACGCGCAGGGCTGGCAGGCGGAGCGCATGAACGGCGCCCTCCGGGCGATCCAGCCGCATCTGCTCTTCAACGGGCGCAACGGCCTGCCCGGCGACTTCGGCACGCCCGAGGGGCATCTCTCCGCTCCAAAGCCCTGGCGCCCGTGGGAGGCGTGCATGACGCTCAACGACCACTGGGGATATCACCGCGGCGACTCGAATTGGAAATCGCCGATCGAAGTCGTGAAGATGCTCCTGAAGTGCGGCGCCGAGCGCGGCAACCTGCTGCTCAACATCGGGCCGCGCGGCGACGGCTCCGTGCCGGAGGGCAGCGCCGAGATCGTCCGGAAAGTCGGGCGCTGGCTGCGCGAAGGCGGCGAAGAGGCCGTCGGCGACGTGGAGCCGATGCCCTTCGGCCTGCTGCTGCGCGAACCCGGCGACCGCGGCGACTGGGATCACGCCGGCGTGTTCACCGCCTCCGGCAACACCCTGTTCATGACGCTCCTGTATTTCCCCGGATCGAAGCTCGTGCTCACAGGCCTGGAGATGCGCGTCGAGGGCGTCGACGTCGCCGGCTGGGGCCCGCTGGCCTTCGCCCAGCGCGACGGCCGGCTCGTCGTCGAGCTGCCCGATGAACTGGCGGCCCGCTTCTGCCCGGTGCTGCGCTTCGCGTGCGACCGCGCGCCTTCGCTCTACCGCACCGGCGGCATGCGCGTTCCCGCCGTCGAACATCCCCGCTACGATCCGCTTCCGCCCGACATCGCCTACTGAACCCGTCTCGACCGCCCCTAAATAAATAACGTCAATCCCGGGAAATAACATGCACACCATCGACTGGATCTTCGTTTTCATTCCCCTCGCCCTCGTCCTCTGGTCCGCTGTGAAGGCGCAGAAATACGTCAAAGGCGTCGCCGACTTCCTGACGGCGGGCCGCGTGGCGGGCCGCTACGTGCTTTCGGTGGCCAGCGGCGAGGCGGGCATGGGGCTGATCAGCGTCGTCGCCGTCATGGAGATGTACTACAACAGTGGCTTCGCCTTTTCGTTCTGGCAGACGATCACGGCGCCCATCGGGCTGCTGATGGGCCTGGTGGGCTTCTGCACGTACCGATTCCGCGAGACGAAGGCGATGACGATGGGGCAGTTCTTCGAGATGCGCTACTCGAAGTCGTTTCGCGTGACGGCCTCGGTGATCCAGTCCCTCTCCGGCATCGTCAACTACGCGATCTTCCCGGCCGTCGGCGCGCGCTTCATCCTCTACTTTCTCGACTTGCCGGTGCGCTTCAACCTGATGGGCTGGCAGTGTCCGACGTTCGGCGCGCTCATGCTGTTCTTCCTCGGGCTGGCGCTGCTCATCGCGCTGATGGGCGGGCAGGTCACGATCATGGTCACGGACTGCGTGCAGGGCATGCTCAGCTACCCGATCTACATGATTGTCGTGGCGTATTTCATCTACCGCTTTTCCTGGAGCGGGGAGCTGGCCCCGGCGCTGATGGCGCGCGCCCCCGGCGAGAGCTTTCTGAATCCCTTCGACGTGGGCGGACTGCGCGACTTCAACCTCTTCTACGTGTTCGCCGGCATCGTGGGGATGTTCCTCGGGCGCATGTCCTGGGGCGGCACCCAGGGGTACAACGGCGCCGCGAAGACGCCGCACGAGTCGAAGATGGGCGCCTTGCTGGGCACGTGGCGCAGCGGCTTCAGCGGCATGATGTTCCTCCTGCTGAGCATCGTGGCCTTCACCTACCTCAACCACGCCCACTTCGCCGACGAAGCCCGCGCCGTGCGCGAAGAGCTCGCCACGAAGACGCTCGAAGACGTCGCGCAGGGCGAGGCGCTGGCGGCCAAGCGCACCGCGCTGGAGGCGCAATACAAGGCCATCCCGGCCCGCCAGACCTTCAGCGAATCCTTCGCCTCGTCGGAGGCCTATCAGGCGGAGACATCCGACCCCTATCTCGCCGCGACCGCGGCCGCGCTCGTCGACACGCCGGCGGAGCGCCAGGCGGCGCAGACGTTCCGCGCGATCTACGCCCAGATGCGCGTCCCCATGGCGATCCGCGAAATCCTCCCCGTCGGCGTCACCGGACTCTTCGTCGCCATGATGATTTTCCTCATGCTTTCGACGGACACGACGTACATGCACTCGTGGGGCAGCATCGTCGTGCAGGACTTCGTGGTGCCCTTGCGCAAGCGGGCCTTCAAGCCGAAGGACCAGATCAACGCCCTGCGCCTGTCGATCACGGGCGTGGCCGTCTTCGCCTTCCTCTTCAGCTACTACTTCGCGCAAATCGACTTCATCCTGATGTTCTTCTCCATCACCGGCGCGATCTGGGCCGGCGCGGGCGTCGTCATCACCCTGGGGCTGTATTGGAAACGCGGCACGACCGCCGGTGCGTTCACGGCGCTGATCGTCGGCGCGGTGATCGCCGTCTCGGGCATCGTCGCGCAGAAGCTCTGGGCCAGCCACCTGTATCCGGCGATCGCGCAGGCGGGCATGGTCGAGAGCGTCGGCGCGATGCTCCACAACCTCAGTTCGCCCTTCCATCCCTACGTCGTCTGGGAGATGGATCCGCTCAAGTTCCCGATCACCTCGATCGAGCTGGCCTTCATTGCGAACATGATCACCGTCCTGCTCTACGTCGGCATCTCGCTGCTGACCTGCAAGACGACCTTCAACATGGATCGCCTGCTTCACCGGGGCATCTACCGCGCCAAGGGCGAAGCGGCGGTCGCGCCGCCGCGCCTCGGGTTCCGAGCTTTTTTCCAGCGCCGCATCCTCGGCATCGACCACCAGTACACGCGCGGCGACCGGATCCTCGCCTGGTCCGTCTTCCTGTGGTCGTTCGGTTTCGGTTTCGTGGTCTGCTTCATCGTGCCGATCGTCTGGAACGCGGTTTCGCCGCTGGACATTCGCTGGTGGAGCGCCTACTTCTTCCTGAAGAACCTCGTCGTCGCCGCCATTGTCGGCGTCATCTCCACCGTCTGGTTCGGCATCTGCGGCACGCGCGACCTCTTCCGGCTCTTCCGCGAGCTGGACAAGAAGGAGTCCGACGACTTGGACGACGGCCGCGTGATCGGCCATGTCAGCGCCGAAGACCTCGCCGAGGTCGCCGCCGCCGAACAGGAGGCCGTCGTTTCGGCGGTCGACACCCTGGCGACGGAGCCGGATCTCGACGGCGATCCCTCGCTGGAGAATCAGACGCCACCGCCGAAGGCGTGAGAAAATCCGTGATTCTTGCGCCCTTCCGGGAATTGCGTGTGAAAAAGCAATGATCTTTGGCAAGCAGAAGACGATGTTGGATCGATGAAGAGGATCGACTAAGCGTAAAGGATTAAGCGTAAAGGACTAAGCGTGAAGGATTATGTGTGGAATCAAGTGTGGGATCAAGTGTAGGGACGAAGTGTCGCTTCGCGGGTTCAAAACTCTTGGTCCCCACTCTTAGTCTCATACGCTTAGTCTCATACGCTTAG
>JAAZAI010000260.1 GCA_012514445.1 Lentisphaerota bacterium | reverse complement strand
CTCGTGCCCGGCGGCATCGAAATCACCGCCTACGCTGACGTGTCGCGTCCGGAGGTCAAGGCCGTCGACGGCCTGGAGCTGAACGTCCTCCGCCACCGTCCCGGCGACTCGCCGGATGCGGAGCGGACGAAGCTGGCGTGGAAGACGGCGGACACGCTCTCGGCGGTCGTACCGCTGCTCGGCGCGGAGACCGTGCTGCCGACTGTCGTCCATCCCGGTGGCGTGGTGGAGACCCTGCCCCCGGTGTGCCTCCCGTACTCGGGCGAATACGCGCCGGAGGCCGGGCTCGACGGCGCGGCGGTGCTGGCGTCCATGGCCGAGGCGACGGGCGGTGCGAAGCTGGCGGACGCGGGGCTGGTGTGGGAGAAGATGCCGCGGAGCCGTCGGCTGGTGGAGTTCGCCGCGTGGCTGTATCTGGCCGCCGCGCTGCTCTTCCTCTTCGAAGTCTTCGAACGCCGCACCGGCTGGCTCTACAACCGCCGCCGTCGTGCCGCCACCCCGACCGGAGCAGATGAAAAGGACGGATCCGCCCCGGCGCCCCGCCGTCGCCGCAAGAAGCGACCGCCTGCTCCGGCAGGCGTCGCTCCTGTCGCCGCCCAGCCTACGTCTGAGCCGCCTGCTGACACCCCAAAGTCGCCGACTGACAGTCCCTTCGCCAAGGCCAAGCAACGCGCCAACCGGCGCATGTAGAATTGCCGGCTTGCGGTCCGACGTCTTTCGCCGTTCATCGAAGGACGCGGGGCAGGAGGTTTGTAGTCCCGCCGTCAGGCGGTCGGGCGGCTGAAGTCGCGAACCTGGCCGAAGCCGGGACTGCAAACCCGGAGACGGCGGCCCTTGGCGCGCGGAAAACCACGCGGAGACGCGGAGGTCGCTGAGGCGGACGGCCCGGGTTATGTAATCTTGAACTTGTCTTCCAGATTACGGGGCATCGCGGGTCTGGCCATTCACGTGGGAACGTACCCTGGGAACGCGGGGCTTGACGATTGGCGCGCTTGCGCGGGTTGGCTTCGCCGCCCCGCGAGCCGCATTCGGAAATTTGGGACGACCCAACATTTGTTGCCAAGCCATTGAAAATCAGGGACGAACCCTTTCTTCTGCTCCCGGCAGGGGAGTGGGCGGCAGCAGAACCATTTCCGCAAATTTTCATGTTGACAATCCTAAACCAATACTTTATAAATGTCGCATGAATTACCGTCAGAGAACCTTGGAATCAGAAGTGCTGCGTGCCGTCGTCCACTTTCCAGCCGTGCTGGTGACAGGACCTCGACGCTCTGGCAAAACAACGCTGTTGCGCCATCTTTTCCCTTCCTGCCAACACGTCTTGTTGGAAGATCCGGACATTGTCGCACGGGTGCAAGCCGATCCACATGCCTTTCTCGACAGCCTTTCGCTACCTGTCATCCTTGACGAGATTCAGAACACGCCCAGTTTGTTCTCCTATATTCGCAGCCGGATCGATCAGGATCCCGCGCGCAAGGGGCAATGGCTGCTGACCGGATCGCAGGAGGCGCCGCTGATGAAGGGGGCCTCCGAATCCATGGCCGGTCGCGCAGCGGTCTTCACGCTGCTGCCGTTGTCGGCAGAGGAGTCGCCTAACACGACCCTTCGTCTTGGCGGATTTCCCGAAGTGCAGGCGGCGCCGGAGGTTGCGGACATCTGGTTTCGCTCCTACGTCCAGACCTACCTCGAACGCGATGTACGGGCTGTGACTTCGATCCGGGATCTGGCGACGTTCCGTCGCTTCATGGGCTTGCTGGCCAGCCGTTGCGGACAGATGCTCAACAAAACCGAACTCGCCGCGCCGCTGGGTGTCAGCGTGCCCACGCTGACGCAGTGGCTGAACATTCTCGAAGTGACCGGACAAATCATTCTGACACCACCCTACTTCGAGAATTTCGGCAAACGTATCGTCAAGACACCCAAGCTCTATTTCACCGACTCGGGACTTGCGGCGGCGCTTCTGGGCGTTCGCAACGAGGAGGATCTGGCGATATCGCCGTTCCGCGGGCCGCTTTTCGAGGGGTTGATCGCCTCGGAGATCGTCAAGCACCGCCTCAATCGGGGGCTGGACCGAGGACTGTACACGTTTCGGGATCGACAGGGGCTGGAAGTCGACTTTGTCATCGATCAAGGCAATCGCCGTTTCCTGTTGATCGAAGCCAAGGCCACCCGAACGCCAATGCCCGACGACGGCCGTTCACTCACTCGACTGGCATCGACCATGAGCCGGAGCGATGTCGTCACTCGCGCATTCGTCGTGCATGAAGACACCACGCACCGCTCCGCACGAGCGCCATTGCGCCCCGGCGTTCAGGCCGTCGGCTGGCATTCCCTGCACACCCTGCTTGACGAAAACGCGTGTTGATTTGTCATGCGAAAAACCAGGCGCACCATCTTCGCTTCATCGATCTTCTCCTGAATTGTCTCGTGCTGCCACCATTCGCCCGCGCTTGATGTCGCTGACGATGCGCCCGATTCCGTAGGACACCGACCATGCCGTCGGTAACGCGAAAGGAATCAGGAACAAGACCATGATGGGAAGCCACATGATGGATTCCGCACGCCCCCTTCCTTCTGGGAGGATCAAGATGAAGCCGACGAGCAGCCCGACATGAAGAGTTTCAGAGCAAATGACGCTGACCCACATGGCCCGCCTAAACTGACTGATATGGGAATGGATCAGCACACTGACAAGGACGGCGACAACCATCAGGCCCAATGCCGAAAAGAGGATTCTCACGACACCCTCGGCATCGATGTTTCCCGCCTCGCCTCCTACGTAGAGAATGGTCGTGCCCGCAGGTCCGGTCAAGATGATCAGGCTGTCGATGATTCTCTTGTGTAATTTCATGGAAGTCGTTCGTCAGGGCAGATCGGGCTCAGCGCACGATGGGGATGAAGAGGATGTCGAGCTTCTTCTCCCCTTCGGCGTCCCTTTCGTAGCGGAACAGACGCCACAGGAACGAAGTCTTGCGGTAGCCGTCATCCCGGCGGTCCCAGGTGATGGCCGGGAACAGATCCACCGAGACGTCGCCGTTGAGCCGCTCGTAGTGCCACAGGCGCCAGAGCACCCGGCGGCGCACGTAGTCGTGCTTCTGCGCCGGATTGCGCTCGCGCCGGAAATCGTAGAGCCAGAAGAGAACGTCGCTTTCCTCAAGCGAGGCGTCCTCCGCCTTGCGGCCGTCGGTGAAGACGACCGAGCGCCGCCGCTCCGTCGACCAGAGCGGGAAGAGGCCGTCGCGGCGCGTCTCGACGAGGCGGACGTCGTTCGTGCCCAGAGCCGGGTGGCGGACGAGCGGCTCTTTGATGCTCAGATTGGGTTGCCAGTGGGTGGTCTCGACCTGGTGACTGGCGTCGCCAAGCCAGAGCAGCCAACTCGAGTGCCAGCCCACGCGGCGGTGGAGCGATTCGGAGAAGGCGGGGTTGATCGTCTCCGAATCGAGCAACTTCAAGGCGGTGGCGAGGTTGCCTTCGCGCCTCCAACTGAAGAGCGGGAAGAAGCCCATGGCGCGCAGGGAGTCGTCCTTCGCGCGTTCGTGGCTGCCGAGGAGCAGAACGCGCGTGAAGCG
>JAAZAI010000031.1 GCA_012514445.1 Lentisphaerota bacterium | reverse complement strand
CATCATTTCACCGGACAGGATCACCGAGCCGGGGTTGACCTTGTCCTGGCCCGCATACTTGGGCGCGGTGCCGTGGGTGGCTTCGAACACGGCGTGGCCGGTGACGTAATTGATGTTGGCGCCCGGTGCGATGCCGATGCCGCCGACCTGCGCGGCGAGCGCGTCGGAGAGGTAATCGCCATTGAGGTTGAGCGTGGCGGAAACGTCGTATTCGGCCGGGCGCAGCAGGATCTGCTGCAGGAAGGCGTCGGCGATGGCGTCCTTGATGATCAGGCCGGCGCCGGGCTTGCCGTCCGGGATGATGTGCCAGGGGCCGCCATCCAGTTCCACCGCGCCGAAGTGCTCGCGCGCCACCTTGTAGCCCCAGTCGGCGAAGGCGCCTTCGGTGAACTTCATGATGTTGCCCTTGTGCACCAGGGTCACCGACTTGCGCTTGTTGGCGATGGCGTAGCCGATGGCGCTGTGCACGAGGCGCTCGGTGCCCAGGTAGGAAACCGGCTTGATGCCGATGCCCACCTGCACGGGCAGTTCGCGCGCCGGTGCGCCGATGGCTTGCAGTGCGCGCAGCCAGTCGCGGGTTTTTTCCTGCGTGCCGAAGCGGATCTTGCCGGCGGCCTGCGGGAATTCGCGTTCGAGGAAGTCCAGCACCTTCTGTGCGTCGGCGCTGCCGGCGGACCATTCGATGCCGGCGTAGATGTCTTCACAGTTCTCGCGGAAGATCACCATGTCCACCAGTTCCGGGCGCTTGACCGGGCTGGGCACGCCCTTGAACCAGCGCACCGGGCGCAGGCAGACGTAAAGGTCGAGCATCTGGCGCAGCGCGACGTTGAGCGAACGGATGCCGCCGCCCACCGGGGTGGTGAGGGGCCCCTTGATGCCGACGAGGTGCTCGCGGAGGGCTTCGAGCGTCTCGGCGGGCAGCCAGGTGTTCGGCCCGTAGACCGCGTTGGCCTTCTCGCCCGCGTAGACCTCCATCCAGGCGACCTTGCGCTTGCCCGCGTAGGCCTTTTCGACCGCGGCGTTCCAGACCGCCATGGCGGCACGGGTGATGTCGGGCCCGATGCCGTCGCCTTCGATGAAGGGGATGATGGGATTGTCGGGAACGGCGAGGACGCCGCTGGGGCCCATGGTGATTTTCCTGCCTTCGGAGGGTATCGCGACTTTCTGGTATGCCATTTTCATCATCCTCGGGGTCTGTTGCTCTGCGTGTTTGGAATACCGATGCAGTCTAGTGTTTTGAGCGCCGGTTTGTCAAGGTCAGCCCTGGGCGGATCAGCAATTCGCAATATGGCCGATCTCGTTTGCAGCGGCGTGCTCGGAGAGCCCGCCCTACCTCGTAGACTCACCGTTTGGCGGTGATTTCGGGGTAGGGCGCGATCTCCGAGCGCGCCGTTTCCCTGGTTCCCGGCCATATTGAGAATTGCTGTGGGCGGATTCAGCCTGCGGCCATGCGGTCGAACTCCTCGACAGTTTCGGCCGAGGGCGGTTTGCCGAGAAGGCTCACGACGACGGCGACGAACAGGCAGATCGCAAACCCCGGGGCCAGTTCGTAAAGGCCGAAGACGGGGTGTTGCGCCGCCAGGGCGCTGAGCTTGAACTTCCAGATGAAGGCGGTCGCGGCGCCCGCCACCATGCCCGAGACCGCGCCGGCCAGCGTCGTGCGCCGCCAGAAGAGCGCCAGCAGGATGACGGGGCCGAAGGCCGAGCCGAAGCCGCCCCAGGCGAAGCTCACCAGCTTCATCACCGCTTTGACGAAATCGCTGTCGGGTCGGGAGGCCATGATCGCCGCCAGCACGGCGACGGCCGCCACCGTCAGCCGACTCGCCCACATCAGCTCGCGCGTGCCGGCGCTGCGGCGCAGCGTCGTCTTGTAGAAGTCGTTCACGAACGCCGAAGCGGAGACGAGGAGCTGCGAATCGGCCGTGCTCATGATCGCCGCGAGGATGGCCGACATCAGGACACCGATCAGCAGCGGGTGGAACAGCCCTTTGATCATCAGCATGTAGACCTTCTCCGGATCGTCGACGACCACCCCGGACTTCGCCACAAAGGCATGGCCGAGAAGACCCACCAGAATGGCGGCCGCGAGGGAGACGAGAACCCACGCCATCGCGATCCGGCGCGAGGCGGCGATGTTCTTCTCGTCGTCGATCGCCATGAAGCGAACGAGGATGTGGGGCATGCCGAAGTAGCCCAGGCCCCAGGCGAGGCTGGACACCAGCCCGAGGGCGCCGACGCCCGCCCCCGTGCTGGCCGACGTGGTGAAGCTCAGCAAATCGGGATTGACGCCCTTGATCAGCGCGAGAGCCTCTCCGGCCCCTCCCGCGTTGAACACGCAGGCCACGGGCACGGCGACGATGGCGAAGAACATGATGGAGCCCTGGATGACGTCCGTCCAGCAGACGGCGGAGAAGCCGCCCATCAGCGTGTAGGAGACGATGACGAAGGCGCCCAGCGTCAGCGCCAGATCGTAGCGCAGGCCGAAGGTCGTCTCGAACAACTTCGCGCAGGCCACGAACCCGGAGGCCGTGTAGAACAGGAAGAACGCGAGGATGATGAAGGCGGAGACCATGCGCACGACGCCCGACGCGTCGTGGAAGCGGTTCGACAGGAAGTCGGGGATGGTGATCGCGTCGCCGCAGGCGTGGGAGAAGCGCCGCAGCCGCCGGGCCACGAAGCGCCAGTTCAAATACGTCCCCGCCGCCAGGCCGAGGCCGATCCAGGATTCGCTCAAGCCCGAGAGGTAGATGGCGCCCGGGAGGCCCATCAGCAGCCATCCGCTCATGTCGGAGGCCTGCGCGCTGAGCGCCACGACCCACTTGTTCATCCGACGTCCGCCCAGATAGTAGTCGCCCAGATCGAGGGTCTTCCTGGAGAAGTAGATGCCGATCCCCAGCATCAGCAACAGATAGAGCGCGAACGAGACGACGACATGGATGTTCATGGTGGGGTTCCTCGATAACCGGGCGGCTGGTGATTTGTCTGAATATTGCCACAAGATCCTTCGCGTTGAAAGTCAAAAGGCAATCGACAGGAGAACGTGGGTGTCGTTGAGTTGTCCACCGGTGCGCATTCCTTCCCATTCCTTTCTGGTGCATCGTTTCTTTTCCTGATCCCCGTTCAGAACTACATCAACTCCGTCACGCTCAAGCGGAATCCCAACCAGCGGAAGTACGGCTGGTCGTCCGGACACATCGTCTGCATCGTCTTTGGGTGTATCGTCTGGGCGGCGCTATTGATGGGTGGCATGGAGGAAATGTAGAGCCGCCCTAGCCGGTGAAATTGCGGGGTCAGGAGCCTGTAGCCGACCGGGGTCGTTGACTCCGGAATCGATTGTGCGCGATACGCGGAATACGACCTCTTGGCAAACCCCTTGGCAAAGAACGCTTGTCTCCGGAATCGCGTATTTGGTAACATGGTGCCATTCAAGGCAGTCGCATCGCGCTTTTCGAAGCGGGCAAGGAGGCATCACATGGACAAGTCGGACAAATCGGCAAGGCACATCCGCCAGGGCGTCTTCACCCTGGTCGAACTTCTGCTCGTCGTGGCCATTCTGGGCATTCTGGCCACGGTGGCCATCATGAACGTCGGGGGCATGAGCGACGAGGCGCGCGAGAAGGCCACGCGGACTTCGATCGGCGCCATCGAGCAGGCTGCGCGGATGTTCGAGATCCGCACCGGAAAGTACCCTGACTCGATCGACCAGCTCACGCAGCCTCTGGGCGACCGCCCGGCGCTTCTCGACAAGAAGGCGATGAACGACCAGTGGGGCAACCCCTTCACGTTCAAGAAGACCTCGAACTTCATCGAGATCCGCAGCGCCGGCAAGGACGGCGCGATGAACACGCAGGACGACATCCTGAACGTCGAGGAGTAGATGAGACCGTTCGGCCGAGCCGGATGCTCCGGCGGAAGGTCGTCCGGCGGCTTCACCCTCGTGGAGCTGTTGCTGGTCGTCCTGATCCTGGGCATCCTCGTCGCGATCGCGGCGCCGCGCTTCGGGCCGCTGCTCGCCGGCGGGCAGTTGCGCCTCGGCGCCCGCGAGCTCGCCTCCGCGGGCCGCTACGCGCGCACGATGGCGCTCCTGAACCAGACGCCGGTGGACGTGACCATCGACCCCGAGGCCGCCACCATCGACATCAAGGCCCGCGAGGCCGTTTTCGCGGCCGCGCTCGGCATGAGCGACCTCGAGGCCATGACGAACGAATGGGGCTACACGGAATCCCTGATCGAGACGAGCGCGCGCCGGCAGGCCTCGATCGCCGGCGGCTTCGGCCTCGCCGTCGCGAAGCAGGACCGCGAGGAGGCCGCGTGGCGAGGCGACGACGCCGTCACGAACCTGTTCGCGCGCGTCGAGACCGAGGCGGACGGCGGAGAGGGCCCCGAACCCGCCGCGACGGTGTCGTTCGCGGACTCGATCGACATGAAGCGCAAGGTGGAGGGCGTCAAGTTTCGCTTTCGGGGGTACGACGACGTCGTCGAGTCGCGCTCGGCGTATGCGGCGAAAGTCCATGAGGACGCGTTCGACGAGGGCTCCGGGCCGGTGACGATCCGCTACCGCGCCAACGGGACGGTGCGCCCGCACCGGTTCGTCGTGGTCTCCCGCGACGACGAGGAGGACCGCATGACGGTAGTCGTGAACGCGGTCGGCACCGCGAAGATCGTCGACGGGGAGGACGAGTGAGATGACGGCGCGACGATCGGGCATGACGCTGGTGGAGGTGCTGCTGGCCGTCGTCATCCTGGGCATCTGCATGCTCGGGCTGATGCAGGGCATCTCCGCCTCGCTGGAGATCTTCAACGCCTCCGCCTACATCCACGAGGCCGCCAACGTGCTCGCCCGCGGCGACGCGGAGCATCCGATGATCATCGAGTCCGATCCGCTCGTCGACCTCGTCGTCGACCCCGACAGCTCCCTCCAGGAGGGATGGACGTACGAGCGGACCGTCGAGGAGGACGAGGACGAGGACGGCCTCTTCGTCGTGCGCGTGAAGATCGTCAAGGGCCGGGGCGGCCTCGGCATGGAGGAGGAGTACGTGCGCCTGATCCACTACGCCCAGGGGGCTCCGAAATGATCGTCCGCGCGGCAACGTGGAGGGGGCGCGCCGGCGTGACCCTCGTCGAACTGCTCATGACCACCGCGATCATGGCGGTCGTCGCCACGGTCGTGGCGATGACGATGAACGTCGGCGTCGAGTCCTGGCGCACGGGCACGGCCATCGCGGACGAGTCGCACCACGCCGACGCCGTCATGGAGCAGGTCGTCATGGCGCTGCGCTCGGCCTACTACCCCGAGGGGAAGGGCCCGGACTACGACTACGGCTTCCAGTTCCAGGACGACGGCGAGACGCCGGACGCCCGGGACGTGCTCAGCTGGGTGAAGATCGGCAAGTCGCTCATCGGCGAGGACGTGCCCTGGGCCGGCGCGGCGCATCGCGTGGAGCTGTTCGTCCAGGACGACGAGTCCGGCGACGGGCCCGGGCTCTACGTCAAGGCGTGGCAGCTCGTCGGCCAGGCCGAGGACTTCGATCCCGCCGAGGACGTCCTGCCGCTGCTGATCTCGGACCGGGTCGTCTCGCTTGATTGCCGGATGAAGGACCCCGACAAGGCCGAAGTCGGCGGCGAACCGTACGAATGGATTGACGAATGGACGGCGAGCAACCGGATCCCGACGCATGTGCTCGTCTCGATCGCCGTGAAGCCGCAGAACGAGCGCGAGGAGCCTCTGGAGTACACCCGCTGCGTGCAGATCCCGATGTCGGCGATGTCCTGGAACCCGATCCAGACCGGCGCCCGCGATGGCGATCGCGATCGCGGCAACCGGCGCCCCGGCGGCGGCACGCCGGGCGGCGTCGGCGATGGCGGCAATGGCGGCTCCTCGGATGGCGGCGGCATCCGCAGGCCCGGCGGCGTGAACATCGAGCGGGGCGGGGCGAACGGGCCTCGGCGAAACGACGGGGACGGCGGCACGCGCGGCGGAGGACGCGACCGAGGACGCACACGACCGGGTTCGACCGACGGTTATCGACGCGATGGCGGCTCTGGCGACGGCGGCTCTGGCGGGCGCGACTTGCGGATCCGCTCGATCGGAGGCGGGCGATGAAGCTTCTGAACTTTGTCCTAAAACGCCCCCTCCTTGTGGTGACAACAGGGGCGACAAAGCTCGCGACAAAGTTCGCGACAAAGATCAATCACACGCAAAACCCCGACGGAACGTGCGGAGGCCGCGAGGGTTCGGCGCTGATCATGGCGCTGCTCGTCATCGTCGTGCTCTCCATGCTCGTGGGATCGTTCGGATTCGAGGCGCATCTCGAGGCGAAATACGCCAGCTACGCCAAGAGGCGCGTCAAGGCGTCCCAGCTCGCCGAATCCGGCATCGTCGTCGCGGAGATGCTCATGGCGAAGCAGTCCGGCGGCGGCTCGGGCAAGCCGGATGAGGAGGACCGCTGGTTCGACGCCGCGGAGCGCCTGCGCCTCGGGCAGTCCATCCTCGGACTCGTCGAGCCGGTCGGGGAGGGGTATGTGATTCTCGACATCGTGCCGGAGCCCGGGCGTCTCAACATCAATCTGCTGACCGAGGCGGACTGGGAGACCATCCTGGGGAACATCGGCCTGCCGGAGGAGTACTGGGAGGAGATCATCGAGCCCATCATGGACTGGATGGACGAGGACGACGTGGCGAACCCCAAGGGCGCCGAGACGGAGGATTACTACAGCCTCCTCGAGACGCCCTACCAGGCGAAGAACGGGACCTTCGACACCGTCCGCGAACTCCTGCTCGTCAAGGGCTTTTCGGAGACGATCCTCACGGGCGGCGTCTTCGATCCGGCGACGCTCCTCGACGAGACCACCTCCTGGACCGGCACGCGCGTCAGCCGCTTCACGGAGACGAACGACATCGTCATCGCGGGCATCGAGCCGATGCTCACCACCTACGGCGACGGGAAGATCAACATCCAGTCCGCGCCCTACGACGTGCTGCGCACGCTGCCGAATGTCGACGACATCCTCGCGCGGGCCATCATGGAGGAGCGCGAGGCGATGGAGGAGGACGAGCCGAATCCCTTTTCCAGCGTGGAAGACCTGTTCGCGCGGATCGAGGGCCTCGATCCCGCGATTCGCGACCGGGTCACGGTCAACTCGCAGTATTTCCGCATCACGGCCACCGGCCGCGTGGGCAATGTCGAGCGCACCATCTGGTGCATCGCCTACCGCGACGGCGGCGCCCTGCGCTATCTGCGATGGTGCGAGGAGCCGTAGCCAGCAATTCGCAATATGGCCGATCTCGTTTGCAGCGGCGTGCTCGGAGAGCCCGCCCTACCTCGTAGTCTCCCCGTTTGGCGGTGTTTTCAGGGCGCGATCTCCGAGCGCGCCGTTTCCTTGGTCCCCGGCCATATTGCGAATTGCTGAGCCGTAGCATCGCAGACTTGCGGCCAGCGGGCGGTCGTGGTAGAATTGCCCCCACTTTCGGAGCACTCGGAGCAGAGAACCATGTCCAACAACACGAAGAAGCGCGTCGCGAAGAAACCCGGCGCCGCCGTGGCGGGCAAGCTCGCCGTTGCCGCCAAGCCTGAACGCGCCGTGAAGACGACGGTGCCGATGAAGAAGCTCGGGCACCATGGCGGTCTCGGCCGCGGTCTCGACGCGCTGATCGGCCGCGATGCCGCGCAGAACGCGCCTTCGCCCGCCGCGCATGCGCCCGAGGCGGCGCCCGCTCCGGTCGCCGCCGGCGGCGTTCATGTGATCATGGTGCAGCGCGGCATGATCCACGCCAGCCCCTGGCAGCCCCGCCGCGTGTTCGACGAAGTGGCGCTCCAGGAACTGGCCGCGTCGATCCGCGAACATGGCATCATCCAGCCGATCCTCTGCCGCAAGGCTCCCGATGGCGGCTACGAGCTCATCGGCGGCGAGCGCCGCCTCCGCGCCGCCGGCGAGGCGGGACTGCACGAAGTGCCCGTCATCGTGATGGACGCCGTGGACCGCGACGCCGCGGAGATCGCGCTCGTCGAAAACCTCCAGCGCGAGGATCTGAACGTCGTCGAGGAGGCGGAAGGCTACCGCGCGCTGGCCGATGGCTTTGGCATGACCCAGGCGGACATCGCCGACCGCGTCGGCAAGGCGCGCGCCTCCGTCGCCAACACGATGCGCATGCTCGAACTGCCCGACGAGGTGAAGCAGCTCCTCGGCTCGGGGCTTCTCTCCGTCGGCCATGCCAAGGTGATCCTCGGCCTCGAAGCCGAGGAGGAGCGCATCAAGATCGCGCGCGAAAGCGTCAAGGAGGGGCTGACCGTCCGGATGCTCGAGCAGCGCGTCGCCCGCCGCAAGGCGGAGCCGAAGCAGCGCCTTGTCACGCCCGACATCCCCGAGGAATTCCTGGCGACGCTGCTCGACAAGCTCCACCACCGCTTTGGCACCCGCGTGCGGCTCAGCCCGTCGGTGCGCTTCGCCAACGGCCGCCGCGGCAAGGGCCGCATCGAACTGGAGTACGCGGACAACGAGGAGCTGACCCGGCTGCTCGAACTGCTCGGCGTCGACGTCAACGACGACATCTAGGCGCCCTATTGCTTGTCGGCGGTCGGGCCCTTCGCCGCACGGCGGATGCCGACGGCTTCGTGACACTCCCGCTCCCCGGACGCTGGACTTTCGGGATCTGGAAGGTCGTTCCCCAGCGCGTGGCGGAGTCCCCATGCTGACCCGCGACTCGACGCTGTGATTGCATGGCTTGATTGTAGGCGCGTGGCGGAGTCCCCACGCTGACCCGTGACTCGACACGGTAATCCGGTCATCTTTGAGATGACATCATGAGATCGATGTTTTCAGGTAAATGTTTGAATCGTAATGATCTATTGTAATCTTGAAAAAAACAAGATTACAATTGAGAGAAATTCACAGAGCAGTCGAATCAGGGTGGGGCGAAGAAGTCCCGGCAAGCCGCGACGGCTGGCGGGGCAATCCATTCTCGCGATTTCATCCAGATGATTCCGGTGGCACTTCATTCCCCGCCCATGCGGATGTCGTCTGAAAATCGGACTTGCTTGGCCGATTATTTTCGTATATTATACGCAACTAATCAAAGCCAACGCGGGTTCGCTGGCAAGGGAGTGACAGAAATATGGCGAGAACACCCTCTTTCAACATCAAGAGGATCGCGGCGATGGCCGGCGTCTCGACGGCGACCATATCGCGGGTGGTCAACAACCATCCCGGCGTCAGCGAAGATCTTCGTTGCAGGATTCTCAAGTTGCTCCGGGAGGAGGCTCACGGCCTGAACGCGTCCGGCCGGCTCGTCCGCATTCTCGCCGTCGTCGAAATCCAGCAGCCCATCATCGAGGGCTTTCTGGCCGGCGTCTTGTCGGGCATCGCCCGATACACGCTGGAGCATCCCATTGGCATCGAGCTCTGCTTCCTGCCACGCACGGCCCATCCCTGCAACCTCCTGAAGCTGCTCAGGGACAAGCGCTGCGAAGCGCTG
>JAAZAI010000259.1 GCA_012514445.1 Lentisphaerota bacterium | reverse complement strand
GCTTCTGCCGCTCGGGAAAGACTCGGGCGAAGCGGTCGGGAGACCATTCATTGTCGAACGCGGTGTCCGCCCAGGCCAGGATGGGCAGCAGATGCGCGTTGGTCATGTGCTGGAGGAAGATCAGCCGTTCGCCGCGCTTGCGCTCCCATTGCCGGGTCAGCGTCCACATCCGGCGCGAGTACTCGCGCTGGTTCCAGAGCGTGAGCGCCGGCTGGACGCTGCCGTCCTCGGTGAGATAAGCTTCGGAAGTCAGCGGGTTGAGCGAGGTGGTCAGCACCGTGTTGTCCCAGTAGATGCCCACGCCGCGCTTGAGCCACTCGTTGGCATAATGCAGCCCGTAGTCGCGGTAGCTGTCGATGAAGTTGACGCGAAAGGCGGCGCTCGCCGGGGTTCCCTGACGGAACAGGTCATAGCCGTCAGGCCAGGTCTGGCGAGGCGGCAGGAGGCTGCGGCTCCATTCGTCCTTGTAGACGTGCCAGTCCCGGCGGTACGTCGGCGCGGCCATCTCCTCGAAATAGACGAGGACGGGACGATCCGATCGGGATGAGAAGTGGACGCAGTCCTTGACCCAGTCGGTCACGCCCCGGACCGGCGGCACGTCGTGCGCGTCGCGGTACTCGGCGAACCAGGCCGCGGCGGTTTCGCGATCCGTTCGGTTCGTCTGGAAGTGGATGATCTGGTCGACGACCTCCCAGCGGTCCTCGTATGGGAACCGGTCGGCGCACTGATGCCCCCCCCAGGGAGTCACCGGCAGGCCGCCGCCGCGGGGCCCGGTCCGCCAGTCGTCCGGCACGGGCTTGGCGGGCGAGGCCTGCATCCCGAAGACCAGCTCGCGCGATTCGGTCAGCGTGACGGGGATGTTGACGAGATTGACGCGGATCGCCACTTCGCCGTCGGCTCGCACGATCTCCTGGAGCGGCTTGTCGCTCAGGCCCTTTTCCGTGACCCAGCCTTTGTCGTTCTCCGCGAACCAGGCGACGCCCCGATCCTCGCCGCCGATCCAGACGTAGCCGGCGAAGGCGTTGCGCCACGGCCAGCGGGTATCCCGGTCCGATTTCCAGACCGTTCCCGTGCCCGAGGGAATGGATCCAGAATAGTTCGCCCGCAGGCTGCCCGTGTCCTCGTGCATCAGTCGCGCCTCGGACTCTTTCAAGGGAATGTCGAGCCACAGGGCCGCGATGGACTCCGGCTTCGCCCCCGGCGAGAGCCGCAGCGTCACTTTCATCATGCCGTCGACCTCGACCTCGGAACGAGTCTCGGCGACAACGGCGTCGGACACGGCTCGCGCCCGGAAGACGGCACGCTGGGGCGTGTTCGTCTCCAGCGCGGGAGCTTCCGTCTTCCAGACGCCCTCGCGCCCGGCGACCGTCCGGTAGCGCAGTTCGACGGGACGCGCCAGCAGCTCGCGCGACTGCGACTGAACCGAGTCCCAGAGCCCGAATCCGTTCATGCGGTACGTGCGTTGCACAACGGAAATGACGCCGCTCTCGTCAGCCTGAACAGGCTTGAAAGGAGGGAAGACCTCCTCCGTCTCGCCCAGCGCATTGCCTTCCCAGGCAAAGTGTTCGGCTTCGATGATGATCGGCGATGATTCCAGAGCCGAATTCTCATCCTCGACGATGGCGCGCAGGGCGTACCGTCCCGGCTTCAACGCGGGCAAAGAGAGGGCATGCCGGTTGCCGTCGACGACGCCCTTTGCGCGGAAGACCGACTGCCTTGCCGCGTCGACAAGAACCAGCTCGGCGGACGCGATGGCCTCATGGCCGGGGGAAGGCTTCATCTGGTAGTGGAGCGTATTCGCGGAAGGCAGCCGCCAGGCGTTGAGGTCGATCGGCGCCGGCTTCTCGGGCGGCACCAGTTTGGCCGGATCGACCACGGCGTGGTAGCGGTTGAGCACCTCGGCTTCGGAGAGGCGGTGGGCGTAGAAATGGAGTTCATCGAGGTCGAAGGCCGCTCCCGCGGAAAAGCGCCGGATCGCGGTCGCGCCCCCCTTTCCGGCGAGCCGGTTTTCACCGGTTGCGCGGCTCTGGCCGTCGATGGAGAGCGTCATGCTCTGCGCATCCCAGGTCAGGACGAGATGGTACCAGCGCCCGGGATGAAACTCGGTTTTGCCGCCGTCGCGGTGCATGTGCAGCTTTTTCTCGGCGTCGCGATAGTAGAAGGCGATGGGCTTCAAGGCCGTGACGCTGTTGTAAAAATACACGGAGAGCCCGTCGAGGCTGAAAATGGAGACGTTCCGACTCGACACATTGTTCACGCCGCGCGGGCGGACCCAGACCTCCAAACTGCCTGCGTTCCAATCGCCCAGGATCGGGCTGTCCACCGTCAGACGCCCGTTCACGCCCGAACCGGAAACGCCGGGAGCGGGGTCGCCCTTGAAATCGACGGCGAACCGTTCGAGCACGGCCGGATCCTGGGCCAGCGTTGCTTCATTCGCCTCGATCCGCACGCCATCGTCGAATCGCAGGCTCGCCCGGGGGCCACGCCCCGGCGCCAGCATGCGATTCATGGCCGGGAGTCCCTCTCGGGCGATGCGTTCCCGCCAGGGCATGGGATCCGGTGCCCAGAGGCGGGCCACGCGGCTGTGGATGCGCACCTCGTCGATCCAGCCGATCAATCCGCCGCCATCCGGCGAACCGCCCACATGCAGGGGCGCCGGGCGGCGATCGGCCTGGGCACCGGCCGCCCGCGATGCGGGCCCCCGCCAGACCTCGCGCCCGTTGACATAGAGCACGTCCGCGCCCATCGACATGTGCCCGCCGCAACTGACGCCCGCCACGTGCACCCATTCACCTGTGGTAATTGCGCCGGGCCCGCTCTTGAACAGCGTCGGCGTCGCCGGGGATTCCCGCGGCTCCACCCGCATGCCCAGCGCACCGTCGGCGTCGACGAACAGCGCGAAACCGAGGGCGTCCCCGTTCAGCGTGGGACGCCGCACGATGAAGGCGG
>JAAZAI010000258.1 GCA_012514445.1 Lentisphaerota bacterium | reverse complement strand
CGTGCCCTCCGTGATGCCCCGGTAGGTGCTGCGCGGAATGGGCTGCACGATGGAGATCACGGACTTGCAGTCCGGGAAGATGTTGAGCGGATGCATCCGCTCCGGCGCGCCCTTGAAGCGCGAGATCGGCGCGACGCCGACGACCTCCACGCCGCCCCCGCCGGCGCCGATCTTCCGCGCCAGCTCCTTGATCATGCCCGATGTCAGCTTCTCGTTCTTCATGCCGTGGCCTCCGTTTGGGTGGACTCCGCCGTGACGCGGAAGGGATTGTCGAACCGCTCGCCGAGGATCCCCCGCGCCTCGAGCGCCGCGACGCAGGCCCGCGAACAGGCGGCCGCCATGCGCTCAACCGCGTTGAAGCGGCCTTCGTTCGTCTGGAACGCCCCCGCCTTGCAGCGGCGGCAGCGCGCGTCGTTGCGCGCGGCCGCGGCACGCTCGCACCCGGCGAAGCCGAACGGCTTCGCCGACGCGGCGTCCAAAGCCTCCAGCGGGCATGCCGCGACGCAGGCGCCGCAGTCGTCGCAGAGGCGCGGCTTGAACGGCGAGTCCGCCTCGACCGGGGCGTCCGCCACCAGGATCGCGAAACGCTGCCGCGGACCGAACTCGGGCGTCAAGAACAGCCCGTTAAGTCCGGTCTCGCCAAGTCCGGCGGCCTGCGCCAGGATGCGGTACTTGACCATGACGTTGGGCGCGGGCTTGCCCGGCGCCACCGGCACGCCGACGGCCTGCTTCCCGCCGTCGTAGGCGAAGAGCGGCACGGCCTCGAAGCCCTGCCCCTCCATCCAGATGCTCAGATCGTACGTCGTCTTCGCGAGGAAGTTGTCCTCGTGCGAATAGAAGCCAAAGGTGGGGAATGCGTTGTCGAAGTCCGCGCCCTCCTCCACGCCGCGCAGCGCGCCGCGCAGCACCTTGCGCCCGACGACGATCACCGCCTTGGCCTGGGGGAAGATGGACAGCGGATTCTCGTCCGCGGGCAGATCGCGGAGGAGTTCGGCGTCGGCGATGCCGACGAGATCGGCGCCGAAGCGGCGCGCGGCTTCCTTGATGGACTGGGATGTCATGCTCACGATCCTTTCCTTTCGAGCGGGGTGACGCTCACGCGTCCTTCGATGTCGCGCGACCAGGTGGAGCGCTTGCGGAACGGCGCGTCGAAGCGATTGCCGATGCGCCCCTCCAGCGCCACCAGGCAGGCGCGGCCGCAGGCGGCCGCCAGCCGGTCGTTGCCCTCGTAGGCGGTCGCGGAGCCGCCCTGGCGGCCGTTGCGGCAGGAGGCGCAGAGCGTCTCGTCCAAGATGAACGCGCCGTCGCCTTCGCGCTTGAGCGCGGCCAGCGAGCAGGCCTCGAGGCAGGCCGAGCAGTCCTTGCACAGATCAAGGGGCGCGACCGCATCGCCTTCGAGCGCGAGGTCGGTCAGGATCAGGCCGAAGCGCTGACGATGGCCGTAGTCGGGCGTCAGGAAGAAACCGCCCTTGCCGATGACGCCCAGGCCCGCTTCGCGCGCCAGCGCCTTGGCGTCGAGCCCCGCGCCGCCGCCCAGCAACGGCACCGCTTCGGCGCCGGAGGCCTCCAGCGCCAGCGCCACGTCGTGGATCACGCGGACGAGGAACGCCGTCTCGTTCCATTCCTTGCCATACATGCCGTAGGTGCTGTAGAAGCTCGTCCCCTCCTCCACCCCGCGCAACGCGCCGCGCAGGACTTTGCGCCCCACGACGATCACGGACTGGCATTTCGGCTGGATGCGCCTCGGGTTGAGGGCGGAGGGCCAGTCCGCCCATCGGGCGGCGGAGGCGATCCCCACCAGGTCGGCGCCGCGCTCGCGGGCCTTTCGCTTGAGTTGCTTCGAATCCATTGTCGGATCCCCTTTTGTGTTTGACTAGCTTGAGACCGATTGTCCCAAGGCGAATGAAATGGCCCGGGCCGTGCGGCGGATGCCCTCCTCCGCCTCCCGGGGCAGCCCGACCTCCTCGGAAAAGAACGTGCCGATGGCGCCGCAGAAGACGCCCCCCGCCCGGAAGATCGGCGCGGCTACGGCCACGAGCCCATCCTCCCGGCGAACGGCGAGGCCCGTCACGCGAATGCGGGCCAGCTCGGCCTCCCAGGCCTCCGGCGAAAGCGGCGGCGTCTCCTGGGACAGGGCCTCGTCGAGCAACGCGCGCTCCTCGTTCGAGGAGAACGCCGCGCAGACCTTGCCACACGCGCTGTGGCGGATCGAATGGACCTGGCCGACGACCAGCACGGGGTCGCCCCCCGCGCCGGTCGGCCACGTCACGTCGACGACGATCGAGCGCCCCTGACAAGGCGCGGACAAGAACACCGGCGCCTTGAGCTGCTGTCCGAGTTCGACGACGAAGCAATGTCCATGAAGGCGCAGATCGAGCTTCATGAGCCGCGCCTGCGAAAGCTCGAGCAATTTGAGGCTGACCTGGTATTTGCGGCTGGGCGCGCGCTGCTCGAGGTACCCCGCCTGCACCAGCGTCTTGAGCAGCCGGCACACGTGGCTGGGCGGCAGCCCCGCCAGTCCGGACAGCTCCTTGACGGAATATTCACCGCCGTCCTGCGACAGCAGCTCCAGAAGCCGAAACCCATTTGACAAGGTGTTGTTCAAGTACCCGGATTCCAATGGAGGTAAGAAATTGTCGCCATATTATTCTATTATATGACATGCGTCAAGAGTATATTTCACATGCTAGAATTTATGCCATAATCTTGAAGAAAATTCCAGATTACGGCGAGGAGATCGCCGAGACATCGTGTCATTGGGGAGGGGCCGCGGCCTCGCGGCCCTTCGCAGACGGCGGGGCCGCCGCCTCTCCCATGGCCGAATTGATGTCGCCCGCCAAATTGAAAATTGAGAATTGAAAATTGCTGGCCACACGGGCTTGACCCTTTCTGATTTTTGGCATAAAGTGTTTCTCGCCATGAAAATGCATGCTGCGATAAGACGCACCTCGCGAACTGGAATCGGCCGACTGGCTGGAGTAGTGATACCCGCCTTTCTGGCGTTCACTTGCGTTGGCCATGCCAAACCGAGACTCGTTCCCTCCCTCGACACGGAACTGGTCGGAACGGATAGCGTCGTCTACTGTCCAACCCTCCAAATCGCCTGGGACGAATTGAAGCAAATCGTCGGCGGACCGATCAAGCTTTCGGGAGACGCCTCCAAGCCCATCGTTTCGAGTACGGCCTACGTCGACGCGGCGTTTGGCGAACCCGAACCGCCCCCAAGGTCGTCAAAACCCCGGGCTTTCGTTTTCGACAAGCCGTTTCTTCTGACAATGTGGAAACATAAGGCGACCCAACCCTATCTTGCCGTCTGGGTGGCATCGCCCGATGTTCTGCTCCCCTTCCGCCGCTAAACAAAATATCTACTCCTGCCCGGCCTCGCCAAGGGCGGTCTTGGCGGTGCCATGGCCCTGGGCGGCGGCCTTGGCGTAGAAGTCACGGGCCTTCGCGGCGTCGCGGGCGACGCCAAGGCCCTTGTCGTACATGAGGCCGAGGGCGTACTGGGCATCGGCGAAGCCCGTCGAGGCGGCGAGGCCGTACCACTTGAGGGCCTCGGCGTAGTTCTGAGGGCCAGCCTCGCCCTTGAACATCATCTCGCCCATCCGGTACTGGGCGGGAATGGAGCCGCTCTCTGCGGCACGGCGATACCACATCGCGGCCTGGACGAGATCGGGGGTCTTGCGCTGGTAGCAGCGCTCGGCATGCATGTACTGGGCGGCGACATTGCCGAGTTCGGCGGCCTTGCGCCAGGCGGCGTCGGCCTCGGCGGGATTGCGGGGAACGCCCTTGCCGATGTCGTGAAGGCCGGCGAGGGCGATCCAGGCGTCGGCATTGCCCTGGGCGGCGGCCTGGCGGTACCACGCGACGGCCTGGGACAGGTCCTGGGGCACGAGCCGGCCTTCTTCATAGATGGCGCCGAGACAGAACTGGGCTTCGGCGCTGCCGCGCGCGGCGGCGGCGCGATACCAGTCGAGGGAGCTTTCGGAGACGGCCGAGAGCGCGTTGGTCGCGACACCTGCGGTCCCGGGCTTGACGCCCTCGAACGCGCCGCGCTCGGCACGGGCCGCGTTGATGTCGTAGACGCCGTCGCGGCTGGAGGCGGCCTTGTGGTAGTCGTAGCCGCCGCGGCTGCGGTAGGCGGACTCGAGATCGTATGCGCCGACGACGGCGGGAACGACGGCGATCGCGAAAACCCAGATTAATATGACTGCATGCTTCATGGACTTCATCTCCTGACTTGGCGTGGCGTGTGGGGCCTGTGCGACGAGAAGATACCATGAAACAGGAGGATCGTGCAAATTTCGATTTGACGTCGACGTCGACGAGTCGAATCGAACTTTCAAACAAGCGTTCATTCTGCTAGAATTGCGGGCTTCGGGCAAGGTTCCGGAGGGCAGCGGCATGGTGCCATGCCCAACGACGCGGCAAGGAACGACATGACACGTATCAATTCGACTGGTCTGGCTCTCGCGGCGGTGGTTGCGGCGGTGGCGACGGCTCGGGGTGCGGGATATGCTCTCTACGAGGGCTCCGCTCGGGGCAACGTGGACGCGGCGGGGCTCGCCGCCGGTGGCGGCGAACCCGGCGCCCTGTACTTCAACCCGGCGACGATCACCGATCTCGACGGCACCCAGATCCAGCTCGGATTCTCCGCGATCTATCCCCGCGGAGACGTCGAGACGACGAACCCCTACACCGGAGAGAAGCTCAGAACGGAAACCGACGAGAACCTCTGGAACATCCCCTCGATCTTCGTCACGCACGCCATCAACGACTCGCTCGTGTTCGGATTCGGCGCCTTCGCCCGCTACGGACTCGGCGCCGAAATCGACCAAGACTGGCCCGGACGCTACAACAGCTACAAGGCCATCATCCAGGCCGTGGACCTCAACCCCAACCTCGCCTGGAAGGTCAACGACAAGCTGTCGGTTTCCGCCGGCGTCATGATCCGCCACTTCGACATCGAACTCGCGCAGAAGATCGACGCCGCAGGTCTCGTCGGCGCCCGCCGGCGCAACGATCCCGCCCCCTCGCCCTACGACATCGACCAGAACCTCCACGGCGACGACGTCGGCTTCGGCTTCGACCTCGGCATCCAGTACCGCCCCGTCGAATCCCTCGCGCTGGGCGCCGCCTACCACAGCCGCATCAAGTTCGAAGTCGAAGGCGATGCCAAATGGGACAAGCCGGCCGCCGTGAACGCCTTCGCGCCGGCGTTCTTCAACGACACCGGCTTCTCCTCCGTCAACTGGAACCCCGACCTGATCATGCTCGCCGCCGCCTGGGACGCCACGGAGCGGTTGACGCTCGCCGCCGGCCTCACCTGCACGATGTGGAGCGTCTACGACGATCTCGTCATCGAATTCGACACGCCCGCGCTGGCCGGAAGGGATCGCGTCGAAAGCGTGAAGGGCTGGCACGACGCCTGGCGCGCCGCCTTCAGCGCCAGCTATGCGCTGACCGACGCGTTCACGGCGCGCGCGGGCTACGTCTACGACAACTCCCCGCTCAACGGCGCACACGTGGACTATCTCGTCCCGGCGGACGACCGCCACATCTTCGGTCTGGGCCTCGGCTGGGACGAAGGCAAGGCCTGGGCGCTCGACGTGTCGTACTTCTACGAGATCGTCGAGGACTACACGGTGTCCGGACGGCCCGCGGTCGGCGTGTTCGACGGCGCGTTCTCCTCAGGCACCGCCCACGCGCTCGCCATCTCCGCCACGCGGCGGTTCTAGCCTCGCCAGCCATCTCGGCAAGCCGCGCCGCCGCCTTACTTGATCTCGAGCGCGTCTTTGACGCTCTTGCCAAAGGCGTCCGCGAGGGAGCGCATGCCGAGGTCGTTGGGGTGGCAGCCATCGACCGTCCCATCGCGGTCGCCGCTGTACATGCTGGTTTTCGGAAGATAGTAGAGTTTCTTCCAGCCTTCGGCGACGAGTTTCTCGTAGAGCGCGCGGAGGCGAATGTCCTTGTCGTTCGGCCCCCCGCAGAAGACGTCGCACATCTCGGCCATCACGATCGGCACGTCGGGGCGCTTGGCGCGGAGGTTGCGGATGAAAGGCTCGTAGTTCTCTTCGAAACTGCGGGGACGCGTGTCGTCCGCTTTTCTGGCGCACATGTTCCAGAGGCAGTCGAGGACGTAGCAGCTCGCATCGATCGCGGCGAGATGCTCGCTCATCTCGAATTCCATCCATCCAGAGCCGGAGAAGCCGAGATTGACGACCGGCACGTCGAGGTCGCGGCCGACGATGTTGACGAACGAAAGCCCGGGGCGCGATGCGCAGCCGCCGTGCGTGATGGAGGTGCCGTAGAACACGACGGGCTTCTCCACGCCGCTCGAGCGCAGGGGAAGCGCGGCGACCGAGGCGCCTGGATCGATCCCGAGCGAGAACGATTTGACGCCGTTGTAAAGCGGAAGGTTGATGATGCAGGGCGTGCCGGGCGTCCAGGGAACTTCCGCCACGCCGCCGGCGGGAATCGTGATTCGGCCCGTCGCGACATACTGCCACGCGCCGTCCGCGGCCTGCCGATAGAAATCGAGCCCCGAGACTCCGGTGGACGGCATGTGATCCATCGCAAGATTCGTCCCGTAGGGAACCCACTTGACGCGCAGGCGTTTCGAGTCCGTCACGAAGCGGAACTGCATCCCCGCGGTATGGTGCTTCATCGAACGCACGCCTGCGTTCACCTTCTCGGTGACATTCGAAGGCAGGCGGTCGTAATAGTGTTCCGTATCGTCGAAGGCGCGTCCGTCGATCGGCAGGAAGCGTCCGTCGATCCATTGAACGCCATTTTCATCCGTGATGGCGTTGGCGACCGCCATGCGGGGATCGAATTTCGCGATATCGTCTTGTCCGGCCGGAGCGGCCTTGGCGGAAGAAGCTTCGAGAGTGGCCATGGCGAGAATAAGTAGGGTGGGTTTACGGGCGAAGTCGGTGAAGAACATTTGAAATGCCTTTGTTCAAGTCGAGTTGATTCTACCACAACAGGGGAAGTGGGATCGAGGCGCAATTGATGCAAGCGGGGGGGAGGAGGCAGGGGTCAGGGGTAAGGGTTCAGGGTAAGCTTTGTCGCGAGCTTTGGAATCGACAAGCTGAAGCGTCCATCGTTCGTCACAGCAACCATTCCGATTTTCTGCCCGCGGTGCCGAATGCAAGCCTCCACATATTATGACTATTCAGGTAGTCGCTACGGTCAGGTCGGCAGTGTTGTCTGAAGGATGCAACATGCTATTTACAATGCATGTCTTTTGTGCTACTGTACAGATCGATCAAGGAGGGCTGATATGACTACGACACTTCGAATCGACGACGATCTGAAAAAAGAGTGTGAAATGATTTTCGACGACCTTGGGTTGACCATGTCCGCCGCCATGACGCTTTTTCTCAAGCAGGTTGTCAAGACGCGCGGCATCCCGTTCGAACTGAAGGCCCATGTGCCCAATCGGGAAACCCGCAAGACTCTTGACGCCATCATTGACCGAAAAGAGAAGCTGACGGGCCCCTTCAACTCCACGCGGGACTTAATGAAAGACTTGATGCGTGTATAGACCGGTCTATTCAACCCGGTTCAAAAAGGACGTCCTGCTCGCGATGAAACGCGGGAAGGACATGGGCAAGCTTGCTACGGTTGTCGAGCTCCTTTGCACAGGGGATCCTTTGCCCGCACGCTACCGAGACCACCCCTTGAGCGGCCGGTATGCTGGATTCAGGGATTGTCATATCGAACCGGACTGGGTATTGCTCTACAGAATCGAAAAGAATCAACTTCAGCTCATTCTTGTGCGCATGGGAACACATTCAGACCTTTTCTGATTCTTGCACAGTCTCATGCCTTGCATGTCGCGCAACAGGCGCATCCGGGATTGTTGTCAGGCCTTTCGTTGTATGAAAAAAGAAAATCACAGCTACATTCCCGCGATGCCGATCATTGGTTTTGCAGTCAACAGTTACTTCTGCGCTTTTGAACCACCGCATCCCGCCTGGATCCAGGATGCCGCTTCCAGTATCCTTATTGGGGATCTGGGGTATCTTCACAATGGCAAGTAGCTCCGGAGCCCTACTTCGCCAATTCACGATACACAAGTCGAATCCCTAGCAGGCTTTCAGCGCGATGCGGGCGGGATGGCCGTTGAGGTCGACGGCGTCTGAGGTGGCGGGGGCGACGTGGAGCGAGGTCGCGGCCCACTGCGCGGCGATGAGCGTCTTGTTGGCCCGAGAAACAAGAAATGCCCGATGGTAATCGGTCAGAAGCTGTGAAAGAATCGACAGGCAAGAGATCCGGGTGTAAGAGGACGTGTAAAAGTAAGTGAAATACCGTACTCGTGCACGTGCTCGTACACGCCAATCCGGTATTCAAGACAAGATTCGAGTGTAAGAGTAGGTGTAAGAGTACGGCAGACGCGAGACTCCCACACCGACACACTTCCACACCCACACACGCTTTCAGCCTGCCCCGGCGACGGACCGATTGCTTCCCGCTGTTATATTCTGAGACGGATTCTCAAGAAGTCAGGATGTTGACAAGTAATCACAATGTTGATACATTGGTTGCATGAAAACGACATTGGTCCCCATCGGCAACTCGCGTGGCGTTCGCATACCGAAACCTTTCATCGAGCAGTGCGGCTTGACGGAGCAGGTGGAAATGGACGTGCAGGATTGCATGATCCTCATCCGCGCACCCCGACAAGCTCGTGCCGGCTGGAGAGAGTCTTTCGCACGGATGGCCCGCGATGGCGATGACAAGCTCTTGGATGGCCAGCCGATCTCGACCCGTTGGGACGAGGAGGAATGGCAATGGAAGTGAATCGCTTCGACGTGTT
>JAAZAI010000257.1 GCA_012514445.1 Lentisphaerota bacterium | reverse complement strand
TCCTCGACCAGGAGTCCCCCGACCTCAAGCAGGCCACGAGCCTGCTGGCCGAGGCCCTGGGCCATCTCGTCAACGTCTACGTGCGGTACCCCTCCACTTCGTGGGCGCCCGACGCGATGACGCGCTCTGAGGAGGTGCAGACGGCGCTCAAGGAGCGTTGCGACGTCCGCGACATCCAGATGAACATCACGCCGGAGCAGCGCAAGGCGATCGCCGAGAAGCAGTTCGCCAACGCGCGCAAGTACTTCAACCAGCAGCAGCTCGAGGCCGCCGCAGCGGCCTACGAAGTCGTGCTGGGCCAGTTCCCCGACGCCATTCCGGAGTCCGTCTCCGCCGCCAGCGAGTTCGCCCGCACCTTCATCCAGATGGGGGACAACGAGCAGGCGACCGCCGAGCAGAAGCAGTACTACGCGCTGTGCGCCGAGACGATCACCGGGCATCTGGCCGAGCGCTTCTCGAAGGCCTCCAAGGAGGGGATGACCCTGGCCGGCGACGAACTGCGCCGCATCGCCGACGCCTACGGCGAGCGCAACCAGTTCACGATGCGCGACGCGACGATGTCGCTCTTCTTCACGCGCTTCACCGAACACCCGCTGGCGGCCTCCCTGCTCATGGCCGCCGCCGAGAAGCTCTACAAGGCGGACGATTTCGCGGGCGCCGCGCCCTACTACCAGCGGCTCATGGACGACTACGGCCGCGCGTCCCTCTCCTACAGCGCCATGATGCGCCTCGCCGACTGCCATGCGAAGCTGGGCGAGGTCGAGAAGGAGCTGGCCGTTCGCAAGACGTACGTCGAGCGCGTGGAAAAACGCGAGAAGCCCGGCAACGACCTTGTCGTCGGTCGCTATCTGCTCCTGCGCCTGCAGCGCAACGAGGCCATCCGCAAGCTGCGCGAGGCGACGGCGGCTTTCGACGCCGCCCGCAAAGGCGACGGCGCCGGGGCCCCCGCCCCCGCGGAGGGCGAGGAGGCCGCGCCCGCCGCCGATCCCGTCGCGGAGGCCATGAAGGCCGTCGCCGCCGCGAACGGCGAACTGGCCGCGGCCGCGAACGAGTACAAGAAGCTCATCGACCTGCTCTCCGGCGCCGACCGCGCGAAGTACGAGACGAACGAAAAGGAGAAGACGACCAACGACAGCGTCCTCCAAGGCTGCCTCTTCGACTGGGCCTACACGCTGGCGAGCATCACGCAGCCGGCCGACAAGATCCCGTTGTACAAGACGATGGCGATCAAGGCCTACGAGGACATCCTCGTGAAGTTCCCCAAGGCCGACGGCGCGCCGGCGATCCTCCTGCAAATCGGCACGCTCTGGTCCACGATCAAGACGGACGATCCCGCGCAGCGGGACGAAAACGTGAAGAAGGCCGACGCGGCGTTCTCGCGCCTCAGCGCGGAGCATCCCGAGTCGGAGCAGGCGAAGAACGCCCTCTTCCTGCAAGGCCGCGCCCTCATCGAGCTGGGGTTCCGCGCCGAGGGTATCGCGGTTCTCAAGAAGATGTTCGCCGACGCGGGCAAGTTCAGCGCGGCCCAGCTCATACTGGCGGCCCAGGAGCTGCTCAAGTCCCAGGAGCTTCCGCTCGCGCGGCAGGGCTTCGAGCTGGCCCTCGCCTCGGCCAAGGGAGATCCCGCGATCGTGATTCCCGCCGAAATGGGCATCGCCGAGCTGCTCGTCGCCGAGAAGAAATACACCGAGGCGGTGGACGCGCTCGAGAAGTTCATCCAGGCGAACCCGACGTCCTACAAGATCCTCGAGGCCAATTCGCTCATGGCCAAGGCGGCCGCGCTCGCGACGGCGGAGGAGCCGGACGGCGCCAAGCGGACCGCGCTCTTCGTCCGCGCGCTCGACTCGATCCGCAAGCTGGCGCAGTACCAGAAGACGCCGAAGGACCAGGCCGAGCAGACGATGAAGATCGGCGAGGTCCTGGAGACGCGCGCCGAAGTCGAGCGGAAGTTCAACGACCAGGCGCTGATCGACCGCTATCTGGGCGAGGCGCAGTCCCACTACCAGCAGTTCGTGATGACGGCCGATCCCCAGGACGCGCAGATCCAGCCCTATCTCGAGAAGGCCTACCGGCAGTCCGCCAAGCTTCTTCTCGAGATGAAGAAGTATCGGGACGGCTCGCCGGTCTACGAGGACGTCAAGAACGACTGCGAGGAATACCTCCAGCTCTTCCCCGCCGGGCGGTATGTCGCGGACATCCGGGGTTTTCTGACGGAGGCGGAGATCTCGCTTTCCGTGGCGAAGTAGCGTTTTGCGGCCGCTTCGCGCGGCCGGGTTGATTCAGGACAGGAGAACGACAACATGAAAAGCAGCAGGATTTTCGCGATGGCCGCCCTCGTGGCGCTGGGCGCGGCACCCGCCGTGTTCGGCAACGTGCCCGCGAAGGTGGAGATGGCCAACGGGCAGGTCTACGAATGCAAGATCCGGTGGATGCCGGCCAGCAAGAAGTACGCGATCACGCGGGCCGCGGGCGCCGGCGGCGCCGCCGTCGAACAGCAGGTGGCGCCCTCCGACATCGTCCGCAAGCAGATCGCACCTCCCGCCGGGTGGCGCGAGCTGCTGCAGCAGGCGTCGAAGTCGCCCGACGCGGCGATGCCCCGGTTGCTCCAGCTCGTGGACGAGTACAAGATGCTCGACTACGACGAGCAGGCCGCGTACGTGATCGGCCAGATCTATCTGAAGCGCAACAAGTACGACGACTTCATCAAGGTCGCGGAGAAGGTGGTGCAGGACAATCCCGACGCCGCCGCCGTCTCCGTGATGGCGCCGCTCTACTGGACGTCTCTCATCGAGACGGGCAAGACGGCCGGCGGACGGCTCGAGAAGATGCTCGACGGAGCCGTGGCCTCCGCGCCGGCCGGCGTCGCCGCCAAGGCGCTCGTGGCCCGGGGCGACCTGCTCAAGAAGGCCGGGCGCACGCGCGACGCGCTCAAGGACGGCTATCTGCGCGCCGTGTTCATGTACGGCCGGGAGAAGGAGGCGCACGCCGAGGCGCTCTACAAGGCCGCGGCCGCGTTCGACGAGCTCCAGCAGGCGCCCTACGCGGACAAGATGCGCCAGACGCTGCTCTCCCGCCACAAGGACAGCCCGTACGCCCAGAAACTGCGCGGCAACTGATTTCGATTTTTCAACAGACGACAAGCGCTTCAAACAAACCAAACACCTAAGTTCCCGAAAGAGACACACCATGAAGAAGTTCCACGTCCCCTTCATCCTCGCAACGTGCATGATGCTGGCGTCCATCTCCGCTTCATACGGACAGGAGGCCGCTGCGGACGCCGCGGCGCCCGCAGTCGAAGCCCCTGCGGCTGCCGACGCCGCCGCGCCCGCCAACGCGATCGCCGCCAGCGCCGACGCCCCGAAGGCCGCCTCCGGTGGGGACAGCGTGTTCTACCAGGTGCTCTTCGGTTCCGGAGCTCTCGGCTTCCTGCTCTGGCTGGCGCTCTTCGGCGCGATGGGCTTCTACGTCTATCTGCTCGTGGACAGCTCGATCCTCGTGCGCCCCTCGAAGATCATGCCCCAGACGCTCATCAACAGCGTCGAGGCCGCGATGAAGGAGGGCGACGTCGTCAAGGCCCTGCAGTTCTGCGAGAACGACCCGACGCCGATGGCCAACATCCTCTCCGCGGGCTTCAGCCACGTCGAGGAGGGCTTCGAGGTCATCGAGCAGGCGATCAGCACCGCGGCCGACATGGAGATCGAGCGCATGAACCAGAAGCTGACGTGGTTCTCGGTCGACTCCAACATCGCGCCGATGCTCGGGCTGCTGGGGACGGTGCAAGGCATGATCATGGCGTTCTCCAACCTGGCCGGCGGCGCGCCCGACTTCGGCGTCCTGGCCACCAACATCTCCCAGGCCCTGTGGACGACGGCGGCAGGGCTCGTCACGGCCATCCCGTGCGTCTGCACCTTCTACATCTTCCGCAACAAGTCCAACCGCATCGTCCTGCAGATGGAGGCGATCACGATGGAGCTCGTCAAGGACCTCCGCAACGTCGAAGTCGTCACGGAGTAAGGACATCCTCGGCCACAGGCGCCTCCCGCCCGGGAGGCGCCCCCGGAGGCGAACCCACCCATGAGCAAGGCAAGAGAGCAGGAACCCTGCACCATCGACATGACGCCGATGATCGACTGCGTTTTCCAGTTGATCATCTTCTTCATCGTCACGATCAACATGTCCGAGAGCAAGGATCCCGATGTGCGTCTCGAAATGGGCCCCCACGGGCAGGAGATCGAGACCGAGGACGCGACGAAGTCTGCGCTGGTGATCGACGTGAGCAGCCGCGGGCGCATCTCCATCGGCAACCTCCAGTTGACCCAGAGCGGCCTCCAGAAGATCGTCCGGGGCCGCAGGAGCCGCTACGGCAACAACACGCAGATCTGGATCCGCGGCGACGCGCGCGCCTCGCACGACATGATCCGCAGGGTCATGGACGTCTGCACCGAGCTCGGCATCGGCCGGGTGTCCTTCGTGGCGGTGAAGGATCCGCGCACGCCCGAGCAGAAGCAGTTCTTCGAATCCCGGCGCCGTTCCCGGGGAAGGAGGTAGCCCATGGCCAAAGGCAGAAAGAAGAGAACGTCCCAGGAGAAGCCCACGCTGGAGATGACGCCGATGATCGACTGCGTCTTCCAGTTGCTGATCTTCTTCATCGTCACGATGAAGCAGGACGACATCCTGGCGAACCTCGACGCGCTGCGGCCCCAGCAGGACGACTCCCCGGTCGTCGTGCGAAAGGACCCCCTCACCGTCCTGATCGGACCGCGGGGCTTCGTCTTCCAGGGCGCGCCGAAAACCGAAGCCCAGCTCGAATACAGCCTGAAGCGCATCGCGAAGTCGGATCCCAACACGACCGTCATCGTCAAATGCACCGGCGACTCGCCCCACGGCCTGCTCGTCCGCGCGCTCGACGTCTGCAACAAGGTTGGGTTGCGAAACCTCTCCGTCTTCAGCATGTAGCCGCATTTCGAGATTGACTTCCGGGGCGCGTTTC
>JAAZAI010000256.1 GCA_012514445.1 Lentisphaerota bacterium | reverse complement strand
TGCCATTCCAGTTTCCGCCCAGGTCAGGAAGTCTGAAATTGGCGTTGTCGGAATCAATCGGCACCCATTGTCGCGTCAATGCATGGCTGAAATATTGGCGTTCAGCACCTGAACCCGAAGCCATTCCCCTCCGCGTCCTTCAACGACTGCGCGAAAAGTGAGCTTTTTCATGCGCAATCCGTGCTGTTTTTTTTTCGAATGGTGTTATACTGATTCACGTTCAAATAGAAGGTCTGGCGGAAAGCCCGTTTCCCCCGATACACAACCCGCTAAACGAGGTAAATGAAATGAACAAACGTATTCTGGGAATCATTCCGCAGATGCTGCTCGTTTTCACCGCTTCCGCCGCGAACTGGTTTTTCGACCCTGTCGCCAAGACCATGAACGACGGCGTCTGGACGTTTACGAATGTCACCGCCACGGCCACCGACCTCGCGGTCGGAGCTTGCCACGCGAACGGCTATCCGTCCGAATTTTCAACCCTTGACCCCCTGTATTTCAACTGCGCCGTCGGATCGGATCGCACCGGCACGATCGCGTTTCTCCTGGACGGCGTCATCGGGCGCGAAGACCGGTATTTCTACGACAACTACGAGCTCCCGTCCTTCAACGTCAATCTGCCGCGCTACCGCTACTGCCGCAAGGGGTCTGAACTGTTCGGCTACTTCGCGCCCAAGGACGGCGGGACGATTCGCGAAAGCGTCGTCCAGTATCTTCTCGGAATCGGCGTCACGCAGGCGGAGATCGATTCCATTCGCAAGATCATGGTGGAAAAATGAAAACAAAAACCGTCTTGATGCTCGTCGGAGTTTGCGCGCTCGCGCAGGGGTTGTTCGCGGAGGGGAAGCTGCCCGCGAAGGACAAGTTCATGATCGTCGTGCTGGCCGGACAGAGCAACATGGCGGGGCGCGGAACCGTCGACCCCGAAAACAACAAGCCGCATCCGCGCGTGTTGATGATGAACCGGGCGGGCGAGTGGGTGCCGTGCGTCGATCCGATCCATTTCGACATCGATAACTCCGGCGTCGGTCCCGGCAAGGCCTTCGCGGAGGCGCTTGCCGAGAGCGACCCGTCGATCACGGTCGGCGTCGTCCCCTGCGCGGTCGGGGGCGCCCCCATTTCGGCCTGGGAGCCAGGCGAGATGTTCCACAAGGGCAGAACCGACTGGCATCCGTACGACGACTGCCTCGTGCGCACGAAACAGGCGCTCGAGCAGGGCACGCTGGCGGCGATCCTCTGGCATCAAGGCGAATCGGACAGGATGCGACGCGGCGGCTATCTCTACCAGGTGCGCTTTCCGCTTCTCGTCTCGCGCCTCCGCAAGGCATTCAACGCCGAGGGCGTGCCGCTCATCGTCGGCGGACTCCGCAACGCATCCCAGGACTGGTTCGGCCAGGTTCTCTCGAACAGCCAGACCATGACCTGCGAATACCTTTACGGACCCGGAAAGTTTGTCCCCGCGAAAGGCGAATACGCCCTCCAGCCGGACGGCATCCACTTCACGCGCGAGGCGCAGCAGGACTTCGGCCGACGCTATTTCGAGGCGTTTGTCGAGGTGAAGAAGGCATTGGCGGAAGATCCGCAATACTGGAAGAAACTCAAACATCCCGCCGAGCTCGCGCCGAAGGAGATCCCGGCCGAGCAGTTGAAGGACGTTCCGTTCGACCTGCTGTCTCCCGAAGTCGTCCAGTACGCTTTCCCGAAAGGCGTTCCCAAGCCGTAGGGCTTGTCGTAAGCTTTGTCGCGAGCTTTGTCGATTTGAAATCCTCGCCAAATCGAAATCCCATTCATCATCGTTATCGCGTACGCGTTGGAAGTGTCCTAAGAATGAAGACAGACACGGGAATGAAGAACCTGCCCTCCGACTGGAGGTGGCGTGGATGGAAGAGAGGTGAACTGCAGATCCACTTCATCTACACGGGTGTCGGGGAGTCGATCTTCTGGATTC
>JAAZAI010000255.1 GCA_012514445.1 Lentisphaerota bacterium | reverse complement strand
TGCCGATGAGAAGTCTGTCGCCTGAAGCGTTCCAGTGCGTCCGGGCGCCGTCGATGACGACGCGGTTCCGGGCGCTGCGCTTGCTGCGGCCGTCGTTGCAGCCGATCAGGGCGCCTTGGCTGACGAGACGGGCGCCGTCATCCACGGTGAGGACGTTGTCCCCGTCGGTGGATTCGCCCCAGCCGCCGCCGCGGCCGACGTAGACGACGCCGCCGCGATCGACGACGGCGCCGTCGGTGATCCTGACAGCGTTGCCGAAGGGGCTCCCCCAGTTCGAGACGGTGCCGACGAACAGGGGCTTTTCACCGAGGTCGACGGCGGTTCCGGCGCCGGCGACGTCCACGCGGTTGGACGAGCCGAGCAGGCCCACGCGCATGCCCTGGCAGACGAGCGAGGCCCCGTTGGAGAAGGAGGCGGCGTTGCCGCTGTCGCCCTGGCCTCCCGCGACGCGGAATTCGCCGGCGTTGACGATCCGGGCGCCGTCGGTGACGGTCAGCGAATTCTCCCAGGACCGCGTGTTGCCTTCGTCGCGATAGCCGACGTTGAGACTGCCGCCGCCCAGATCGAGGAGCGTCTGGCGCGCGCCGGGCGCGCGATTGCCCGCGACGGTCATCTGGACGAGGTGCGCGGTCTTGTAGCGATCCTTGTCGGTGGCGCCGATGACGAGGCCTTTGCAGTGGATGGAGGCGCCGCCTTCGACGCGGTAGGCGACGCCGTTGGTCTGATTGCCGAGGGTGTGGAGGAAGAGGGCGCCCGCGTTGGTGATGGCGGCGCCATGCGAGAGCGAGAACGCCCCGCCGTATTTGCGAAGGGGGCGGCCCGAGAGATCCCATGAGCAGGGCTGGCCGGTGGACTTGGAAACGCCGGAGAGGCTGACGCTCGGGAAGACGGCGAGCGGTGACTCCGGGTCGGCGGCGTCCGCCCGGTCCGAGACCAGACGGGCGCCGTTGAGCAGGACGAGCTCGGCCTCCGGGTTCTGGCCGCCGAGGTCGCGGAAGGTCGCCGACGAGCCGAGCAGCACGAGACGGCCCGCCTTCAACACGAGTCGCGCGAGATCCGCCGCGCCTTCGTTCACGATGAGGTCGCGGGGACCGGTCTTTTCCAGGATGAAGCCCGTCCCGTCGAGCTTGCCGTTGACGACGAGATTGCCGTTGCTGGCGAAAAACGTCGTGTCCCAGCCCAGACGGACGTCCGAATTGAGCGTCTGCGCCTGCGGAGATTCGTTGACGACGCGGCCTGGAGCGAAGATCGATTCGAGGATCCATCCGTCCGTCTTGTCCTCGGCCGCGGAGCCGCCGATCACGATTTCAGGCGCGGTGATCGAATACTTGCCGGCCTGGGGCGTGAAGTGGAGGACGGCGGCGCGGAAGGCTTCTTTCCCGCCGAAACCGAAGGCGTTGCCAGCCGGACCGTCGAAGACGAATTCCGCGCTGAGCCCTGGGAGCGGAGCGGCGGGCGCGTCCCAGTTGGCGGCGTCGTTCCAGCTTGTGGAGGAGCCTTTGCCGGTCCAAGTCTGCGCGTCGGCGGAGGACGCGATGAAGCCGACGGCGAGGAGAGCGGCGCAAAGCCGGCCCGCCGCGGTGGCGTGGAGGAGGGGGGTGGGGGCGAGGTTCATGTTCCGGCCTGGGGCTGGCCGGGCTAGGGCACTTGGATTTCGTTGAGGATGCGGGCGATGATCTGGTCGGAGGTCATGTCCTCCGCCTCCGCCTCGTAGGTGACGATCACGCGGTGGCGCAGGACGTCGGGCGCGATCTCCTTGACGTCCTGCGGCGTGGCGTAGGCCCGTCCGTGGAGCATGGCGTTGGCGCGGGCCGCGAGGTTGAGGTAGAGGGAGGCGCGCGGCGAGGCGCCGTAGGCGATGTAAGGGCGGATCGCGGCGAGGTTGTGGCGCTCGGGCTCGCGCGTGGCGAAGACGATGTCGAGGATGTACTCGCCGACCTTCTCGTCGCAGTAGACCTGGTCGAGAGCGGTCTTGAACCCCTCGATCATCTCGGCGGAGAGGACCGGACGGATCTCGGGCTTCGCCTGGCGCGTGAAGCGCCCCATGATCCGGCGCTCGTCGTCGCGCGAGGGGAGCTTGACGACGCACTTGAACATGAATCGGTCCACCTGCGCCTCGGGCAGCGGATAGGTGCCCTCCTGCTCGATGGGATTCTGCGTCGCCAGCACGAGGAAGGGGGAGGGGAGCTTGGCGGTGACGTCGCCGACGGTTACCTGCCGCTCCTGCATGGCCTCGAGGAGGGCGGACTGCACTTTGGCGGGCGCGCGGTTGATTTCGTCGGCGAGGAGGATGTTGGTGAAGACGGGGCCGCGCTTGGGGGTGAAGGCGCCGTCCTTGGGGTTGTAGACCATCGTCCCGACCACGTCCGCGGGGAGCAGATCGGGGGTGAAGGAGATGCGGTGGAAATCGAGTCCGACCGCCTGGGCGAGGGAGCGCACCATCGTCGTCTTGGCGATGCCGGGCACGCCTTCTAGGAGCACGTGCCCCTCGCAGACGAGCGCCATGAGGAGGCGGTCGAAGATCTTCTCCTGGCCGACCAGCACCTTGCCGACTTCCTGGCGGAGCTGTTCGAAGGCCTGGGACTGCTGTTCGATGATTTTTGCCGTTGTGGCGGGCGAGTCGCTGTTCACGTTGAAACCTCCACGTCCTTGCTTGGGTTAACGTCCTACTTTATAGCACAAGCTCGCCTTCCGCGCAAGACGAGGCACTCCAAACAAGACCGGTGGTGAGCGGACAAAGTGAATGCCACCCACGAGCCATTGTCGGCACGATCTTCAAGACCTTGTTAGGACGAGGCGAGAAGGGAACGGGTTGCTTTTTGTCACTTCGTGAACTTGTTCTTCAGCCACTCGTAGACAGCCTTCTGTTCATCTTGCCCCGCGCGGCGAATCTGCGAGAGCAGCCAAATGGCGCTCGGCTTCTCCGTCGTGATGTTCTTGGCGCCTTGATTGCACGTGGAGCACAGCGTGCGAAGATTGGAAAGTTCGTCCTTGCCGCCGAGGGACTTGTCCTTGATATGCCCAATGTGAAGTCTGACCGGGCGGCGGGTCGCAGGATCGATCTCGCCTGGGGTCAAACCGCACATCTGGCATGTGAATCCGTTCCGATCAAGCACCTCGGCCCGAAGACGCGCAGAGATCGAACGGGTGAACTGCGGCCTTTCCGTGTGAACGGGCTTTTGACGAAGCAGGTACTGCCCCGGCCTCAGCTCGGAGCTGTCGTTGTGCGACAGAATCGGCCATCCTTCCTCATCCCGCAGTTCTCGCAGTCTTCTGCTGTATTGAACCGCTCCATTTGCTGCTTCTTGGATCTCATGCGATTCGATGACACGCCCGATGTTGGCCAACAGAAACTTCCTGATCTTCTCTTTTGAACCCGTCTTGCTCATGATTTCCTCGTCGATTCTGTCTCAACAATAAGGAACGCTGTGGTCCAGAAGCTTCATTTGTATCGCCCGGCGTGAACTTTGGCTCGGATATTTGCCATCAAAGGCATTCGCGATGGCTATTCCGACAGCAGAGGCAACGACGGGGGGCGGAAAAGCGTTCCCGACTTGCCGATAGGCCGCTGTCTTCTTCCCGCTGAATTTCCAAAAGTCGGGAAAACCTTGAATGCGCGCAACCATGCGGACGGTCAAGCGAGGCCTGGCGTCCGTTGGGAAATCGGACGAAGGGGGCTCGTTGGCGATTCCCAGGCCGTCTACACCCAATTCCAGCCATTGTTTCCGGGCCCGGGTCGGACCGAGGTCGGGACCGCCGTGCTTTTTCGATCCTCCAACGATTGTTGGCGCGATCCTTTGCGCTTTGCGGACCCAGCGATCAGCCCCCCTCCAACCCCTCTGCTCCATCAGATCCTGCAGCGTATCGCCAACAGTTGCCTGTTTTTCATGTGGCCGAGGCCAATTGAAAAAGGCCATTTTCTTTTTTGGAAGCCCAACAAGAATAAAGCGTGGCCGGAGCTGGGGTACCCCGAAGTCGGCGGCCTGCAAGACTCGCCAATCGGACTCGTAGCCGAGATCAAGCAACTTCATCTGCAATTGATTTCGGTAGTCTGAAAACTTGGCCGATGCAAACCCCGGGACGTTTTCGAGCAGCACCGCCTTGGGCTTCATTTCCTCGATGATCCTGAGGGCCTCGGGAAACAAATCGCGTTCGTCATTTGTCCCCAGTTGCTTCCCGGCAATGGAAAAGGGAGGGCAAGGCACGCCGGCGGCAAAGAGATCCACGTCATGCCAGCGCTTCCCATCGACCAATCGCATGTCTTCGTGAAGAACATTCCATTGCGGTCGATTCATCCGAAGGGTTGTGCAGCAATCCCCGTCGATCTCGATGGCGGCGGCGCAGTCAAATCCAGCGGCTTCAAGCCCAAGGGCCTGCCCGCCACCTCCCACGCAAAATTCAGCTACGGTGAATCTACCCATTTCGGATTCCAGTCTTTGTGGTTGTTGACGACAAACAATGGCCCTTCACTTACGCAGATGTCAAGAATCGAAACGGGCGGGAGTGCCCTCCGACACGGCTTTTTCTTTTAGGATTGTTTTGGCAATGGGAGATTGGGCGAACTTTGCTATGGACAAAAACCGCCCTCCGGTCTATGCTGTATCCTCATGGACAACTCTACACGTGAGAAGGCTTCCCCGC
>JAAZAI010000254.1 GCA_012514445.1 Lentisphaerota bacterium | reverse complement strand
TCGAGGGCGACAACTTCGACGCCCTGCGCTACCTGCGCATGACCCACGCCGGCCGCGTCAAGTGCATCTACATCGACCCGCCCTACAACACCGGCAACCGCGACTTCGTCTACAACGACCGCTTCGTAGACGTCAACGACGCGTGGCGGCACTCCACTTGGGTGGAGTTCATGTATCAGCGTCTCCTGCTCGCCAAGGACCTGCTGCGGCAGGATGGCTCTATTTTCGTCTCGATTGACGACAACGAGGCCGCCCCCCTGCGACTGCTCATGAACCGGGTGTTCGGCGAGAACAACTTCGTCGCCACCTGCATTTGGCAGAAACGCTATTCCTCAGCCAACGACCACAAGACCATCGCGCCCATGCACGAGTACGTGCTCGCGTTCCGTCAGTCCGACCTTTGGCAACGCAACCTCCTGAAGCGTGGTGAGGAGAAGAATCGCCAGTATAGACACAAAGACGAGAAGGGCATTTTCCGACCGGACAATTACACCTGCAACAAGAGCGCAGAAGAACGTCCTAACCTCTATTACCCTATTACGAATCCGAACACAGGCGAAGAAATCTGGCCTAAACGCACACGGGTCTGGTCTTACTCGAAAGAGGAACACCAGCGTAATGTTGAAGCAGATATGATTTACTGGGGTAAAGACGGTAAGGGCAAAGTGCCAGCCTTCAAGCGCTACAAGCACATGCTGCGCAACGGCGACGGTGTGGTCCCCACGACGTGGTGGACCCACGATGAGGTCGGCCATAACGATACCGCCAAGAAGGAACTCATGGCCTAGCTGCCGGAAGACGCTCGCGCCTTTTCCACACCGAAGCCCACCGGTTTGATCGAGCGCATCCTGCGCATCGCCACCGGCCCCGACGACATCGTGCTCGACTTCTTCGCGGGCTCAGGCACCACCGCACACGCGGTCATGAAAATGAACGCCGAGGCGAGCGCCGACGCGCCGGACAAGAATCCCTGCCGCGACGTGTGCGCCCGCCGCGTCCGGCGTGTCATCGAGGGCTTTGGCGACTCGCCCGCCTTGGGCGGTGACTTCGCCTATCTGCGCTGCCGCCGCATCGCCCCCGGACGGCTGCTCGACATCGAGCACGAACAGGTCTGGACGGCGCTGCAGATGATCCACCGCGACGCGCTTGCCCCCTTCGAGCCGGACGGTTTCTCCTGGGCGGGCGACGGGGATTCGGCGCTGGCCTACGTGCCGCGTTTCTCCGCCGCGATCCTGCCCGCGTTGCGCAAGGCCGTCGCGGACTGCGCCGCCGTCGTCCTCTATTCGTGGCAGCCCGAGACTCTGCGGCAGCACATCCGCGCGGCGCACGTCCAGCACGAGGCCATCCCCGAGAGCCTCGCCCGCCGTTTCGGCATGAAAGGGGTGTGCGCGTGAGCATCCAGTCGCTTCGAGGTTTTCAGGAAGAGGCCGTCGCGAGCGGCGTCGCCCTCTTCGCGCAGGCCCGGGCACTTCTCGACGTGGCCGGCGGGAGCGCGGCCGATCGCGCGAACGTGGTCAACCACAACGGCTACCTGCTGATCGAGGCGCCGACGGGATCGGGCAAGACCTTGATGGCCGGAACCATCGTGGAGCGCTTCTCGCATGTCGAGGACGTCGTGTGGTTCTGGTTCGCGCCCTTCAAGGGCGTGGTCGGCCAGTCCGCCGCCTTTCTGCGCGAGCAGTTCCACGGACTGCGCCTGCGGGAGCTGACGGACGACCGCGTCGCCGCCGGCAGCCGCCGCGGGGACGTCTTCGTCACCACCTGGCAGACCGTGGCCACGCGCGTCAAGGACAAGCGCAACGTGCGCAAGGAGGGCGATGCCAATCCGTCCGTGGACGCGCTGATCGAATCGTTGCGCGAGCAGGGGCTTCGCATCGGCGTGGTGGTGGACGAGGCTCACCACGGCTTTGGCAAGGACACGCTGGCCGCGAAGTTCTTCCTCGAGGTCCTGAAGCCGGAATACTCCATTCTGATCACCGCCACGCCGGACGATGCCGACGTGAAGGCTTTCGAGAAGGCGCTGGGGATCGCCGAGCTGCAGCGCATTCGCGTCAGCCGCGCCGACGGCGTGGAGGCGGGGCTGGTCAAGTCCGGCGTCAAGTGCGCCGCCTATTTTGTGGAGCCGGACAAGCGCGCGCTGGTCGATCTCGAAGGGACGGCGCTGCGCGACGGCGTGGCCGCGCATCGCGAGTTGAAGAAGCGCTTGGCGGAGATGAAGGTTCCGCTGGTTCCGCTCCTGCTCGTGCAGGCCGACTCGAAGGACAAGAGCGTGCAGGGGCTCAAGGCGAAGCTCCTGGCAATGGGCTTCGCCGAGGAGCAGATCGCGGTGCATACTGCGGACGAGCCCGACGCCGGGCTGCTCGCGCTCGCGAACGACGAGCGGCGCGAAGTGCTCGTCTTCAAGATGGCCGTCGCATTGGGCTTCGATGCGCCACGGGCCTTCACGCTCGTTTCCATGCGGGCCAGCCGCGACGAGGACTTCGGCACTCAGCTCCTGGGCCGCATCCTGCGCGTCCACCGGCTGCTGCACGGTCGCGCCCGCGCCGGGACGCTGCCCGCGCCGTTGAACTACGGCTATGTGTTTCTCGCCGACCCCGACGCCCAGGTCGGCATCGACAAGGCCGGGCAGCTCATCAACCAGATCCAGACCGAATACGCCAAGACGAGCCGGGCCACCGTCGTCTGCCGCGTCGGCGAGGCGGACGCCATCGTCGGCGTCGCGCCCGGCGGACAGACCTTCTTCAGCCTGAACGGGGGCCTGGCAACCCCGTATGACCGGGATGCCGTTCCGGAGGCGGTTCCCAATACGCCCGTCCCTGCGCCTGCGTCTTTCGACTTCGGGAGCTTCTTCGGCGACGCGGACGTTGCCGATCCCGGCGCGCCGCCCGAGACGGGGACTCGCCGCCCCGCGCAAGTGGCGGGAGCGGTCGGAAAGCATCGCTACCCTCTACGTCCTGAAGCGCCCCGGCGTTTCAAGACCCAGGTGGTCGGGCTCCAGAACGAAGTCACGGAGGCGGATTGCGCCAACCGCTTCATCGTCCCGGTCCGCGATCTGTTCGATGCGGTGAAGAAGAAAATTCCGGTCGAGAAACGCACATTGGATGTTTTCTCCCACACCGTCCAGCAGGAGTTCAACTTCGCGGCGGATTTCTCCCCGGAACATGCCGCGCGGCTCGCCAGCGAGGTCTTGCAGCGCAGCAAGGTTTTCGATTGCCGCGAACTGCGCCGGGCGCTGATCCGCAAGATGCAGATCGTCATGCGCGAAGAGGCGATGGGCGGGGCGGAAGACATCGGTCGAGTCGCCGCCTTCCTCGACGTGGTCCTCGCCTCCAACCCCGATCTGCTCTACGAGGCTCAAAAGCAGGCGCTCGCCCAAGCGGCGGAAATTCGCGAAGCGGAGGATCTGCCGGACGCGATCATCTCGGACGAACCGCTGTCCGCTTCGACACGGAACGTCTACGGCGTGCTTCCAAACGGGCTCAACACCTGGGAGCGGCCTTTCGTCGAACTGCTCGACCGCGACGCGAACGGCCTGGTCAAATGGTGGCACCGCAACGAACCGCACAAGCCCTGGTCCGTCAACGTGCTGATGCCCGACGGACGCGGCTTCTTCCCCGATTTCGTCATCGGGATTGAAGGGCGCAAGACCGAGGACGGCGTGCTGCTGGCCGATCCCAAGCTCAACTTCCAGCGCGACGACGAGGCTCCGAAGGTGCTGGCCGAGCATCAGCTCTACGGTCGCGTGTTGATCCTCTCACGCGATGGTGGCGGACGGTGGATGACCGTCGGGTACGACGAGAAGAACCGCAAGCCGTGCATCGTCCGCGAATTTCGGATTTCCGATGCGCCGGGTTTCTGACCGGGAAGCCATCTGACCTCGGGCGGGTTTTGAGGGGTTTTCCTGGAAACGGGCTTGGCTCTTTCCGTAAGGACCGCAGGCCCGAGACGGAGGTTGCCAAAAGCGAGGCGGAAGCCTCGCGGTCCCAGGGTCTCTCGAAAGCACGCATGCAAAGCCTGGGAGCGCGGAGCTTCCGCTCCGCCCCGAATGCGAGGCGGAAGCCTCGCGGTCCCAGGGCCGCTCTTGCGTATGATCTACGAGCTGGTTCAGCCGACGAAAAGTGTCATTTCGATTTCCGCCGAGGTCACTTTTCAATGAATTGACTGGCGCGGACCGTCTGGCGAAAGCGTGTCTCGGATGGACGACGAGGTGTCGGGTTTTTCTATCTGAAATCAGGAAATCAAGAAGCGATGCGGAGCCAACACCCATTCCGGATTTCCTGATTTCAAATTGATCCCTTCGTTGCAAAAAGCCCTCATATCCCGCCTCAATGGCGGAGAAAGATCCCAAGCCAATTTTCGGAAACTCTCATTGAAACCCGGTCGAGGTCAGGAAGTCACCTATTCGAATCTGTGACAGTCGGCCGCAAGGGATTGCGCCCCTCAAGCCATCAAGGGTACACAAGGCATGGCAATAATCTTGAATTCGCGTTCCAGATTATAATGCGAGGCAGAGGGGCAAAACCGGGCCCCGGCCCGGGATATCTCCTACAGCCTCAGTCCCTACAGCCTCAGTCCCTACAGCCTCAGCCCCTACAGCCTCAGCCCCTACAGCCTCAGCCCCTACAGCCTCAGCCCCTACAGCCTTCCCTCAGAAGCGCGTGAGCGGCGGCGAGAGCGTCGTGGCGCCTTCGCGGAAGACGCGGCGGAGCTCGGCTACGGTAAATGCGGCGAGGTCCGCCTCCGTCCACACGAGGCCGAGGTCGGCGAGCAGGTGCGAGTCTGAGGATCGCACGAGGGGCATGGCGCCCGTGCGCTCGCGCCAGCGGGATTCGTCCGCCGTGCGGCTCAGCTCCATGGCGTCGAAGCCCTCGTCGCCGGAGAGCACGCCGAGCTGCGAGAAGGCGCTGAAGGACGGGCGGTCGACGTGGCTGGCGACGACGAGGCCGCCGAGCGCGTGGGCGTGTTCGCCGACCTCGTAGACTGTCCGCCGCGTGGCGAAGCCGAGCATGCGCCACTCAAGCTCCTCGATGTTGTCGTCGGCGTCGACGACGGGCTGATCGCCGAAGACCTCGGGCTGGTTGACGCGCTTGACGAGCGCGTCGTAGACCCACGCCGTCATCGCCATCGCCTGTTCGACCGTGTCGAAGATCGTCAGCGCATGGACTTCCTCCGCCGTGCAGACTTCGAGTCCGAAGAGGGCCGCGACGCCTTCCCGCGCGCAGCACGTCGCGAAGGCCTGCGCATTGCGGGCGCTGTTGTGATCCGCGATGGCGATGCCGCCGAGGCCGCGCTCCCGGGCGGCGCGGGCGATGGCGGAGGGCGCCATTTCGAGGGAGGCGCAGGGCGAGAGGCAGGAGTGGATGTGCAGGTCGAAGCGCATCGTGCGGGCGTTCCCGGCGCGCTAGGCGCAGGCGCCGCCCTCGAGCGCCTTGCCGATGGCGCACGAGGCTTCGAACTGCGAGAGGTCGGTGGAGATGATTCCGACGCCCTCGGCGGCGGCCGCCTTGCGCATGTCTTCGGGAATCGGGCGCCCGTGGCAGACCACGACGACGCGGATGTTGGCGAGCGTGCAGACGGCGATCGTGTTGACGTGGTTCTGGATGGTGATCAGCGCGGCCGCGTCGGGCGCGTTGGCCATCACGTCGCTGAGCATGTCGGAGGCGTAGCCGGCGGCGATCTCGGCGTCGGCGGGGGCGGGGACGAGGATCTGTCCTGAGCAGGCGGCGGCGAGGGCGTCTTGGGTCATGGCGAGGGCTCCTGTTGCGGGGCGGGGCCCCGGAGGTCGAACTTGCAGCGGATCGTCGTGCCCTTGCCGAGGGCGGACTTGATTTCGAAGTGGTCGGACACGCGCTTGGAGTTGGCCAGGCCCATGCCGGCGCCGAAGCCCAGCGAGCGGATCCAGTCGTTGGCCGTCGACGTGCCGTCCTGGCAGGCCCACTCGACGTCCTCGATGCCGGGTCCGGTGTCCTTGGCGACGATCTCGGCGACGCCCTTGGAGACGATCATCGCGAGCGTGCCGCCGTGGGAGTGGATGCAGATGTTGATCTCGAGTTCGTAGGCGGCCACGGCGATGCGGCGGGTGACGCGCGTGTCGACGTTGCGCTCGCGCAGCAGGCGCTTGATCTCGTTGGCGGCCTTGCCGGCGTTCTCGAAGTCGTGGCGGACGACGGGGTACTCGCGCAGCATGTAGAGGTCGTCGCCGATGCCGTCCTCGGGCGGGCGCGTGATCTGGCGCTCGAGGCGGTTGATCTCGGCGGTCAGCTCGTAGAGCAGCACGCGGTTGATGTCGCGCTGGCTGACGATGCCCACGAGGGCGCGGTCGCGGCTGAGCACGGGGAAGCGGCCGTACTTGTAGTTCTCGAAGTAGCGCAGCGCGAAGGAGATCGGCATGTCGTCCTCGAGCACGATCAGGTGCGTGGACATGTGCTTCGCGCAGGTGTCGTCGATGTAGCCGCCGATGAGGGCGCGGATGATGTCGTCGATGCTGACAATGCCGTAGAGCCGCCCGTTCTCCGCGATGGGGACGCCGTTGAAGTGGCCGATGCGCATGAGCTCCTGCGCCCGCCGCATCGTGTCCTCGCGCGTCAGGGTGACGAGGTTGCGCGTCATCACATCGCGGATTTTCAGCCGCTGGATGAGTTCCATGATGACGAGCGGCGACGTTTCGCCGCCGACGGGGATGCCGGAGCTTGCCGCCTTGTCGGGCTCGGTGTTTGGCGCTGGATCGGACATGGCGCGGTTTCGTGTTCCGGGGGTCAGAGCGTCTCGCCGCGCTTGTCGCGTTCGATCGCGGCGTGGATTCGCACGCAGCTCTCGTACTTGGCGTAGGGCGCCGTGACCAGCGAGATTCCGAGGCGGCGCGCGACGTCCTGCATGGTGGCCGGGAGCGGCTTGTCGTTGTGGACCACGACGCCCATGGCGCCGACGATCTGCGCGGTGCGCAGCGCCTGGTCGCTCGCGAGCGAGGTGAGCAGCAGCATGTCGTCGGCGTCCACGAGGAGCACGTCGCTCATGAGATCCGAGGCGACGACCGCCCCCACGTGGCGGTCGCGGCCCTCCTCCTTGAAGAGGATCTTGCCGTTTAAAACTTTGGCGACGTCGTTGATGGTCATGCTCTACTCCGGTTGGCCCGCGGGGGCGTAGCTGAACGTGGTGGCGCCCGCGCGCAGGACGAGGTTCTTGGCGGCGACCGTCTTCCCGTTCATCTTCACGGTCTTCGGGGCGGCCGGCAGGACGACCTCGGCCTCGGCGCCGAAGGGGACGACGATCGAGAACGCGACGGTCTTTTCCGTGCGGCGCCACGCCACCTTGTACTCGCCGACGGGCGAGTTGAAGCGCATCTTCACCCAGTCGAACCCCGCCGGCAGGTCCGGCTTGATGACGGCCTTGCGGAAGCCCGGCGCGTCTTCGCGGGGGCGCAGGCCCGCGAGGTTGCGGTACATCCACTCCACGATCGAGCCGTAGGCGTAGTGGTTCATGCTGTTCATGCCCGTGTCGCTGCAGGTGCCGTCTTCGAGCAGCGAATTCCAGCGTTCCCAGATGGTCGTCGCCCCGAGCTTGATCTCGTAGATCCAGCTTGGATACTTCTCGCGGAGCAGCAGTTCGCGGGCGAGATCGGCGTGGCCGTTGTCCGAGAGGACGCGGCAGAGGATGGGCGTGCCGACGAATCCGGTGGAGAGAGCCTTGCCGTTGTCTTCGATCTTCTTGACGAGGGCGGCGACGAGGCGGGGGCGGAACGCTTCGGGGACGAGATCGAAGTGCAGGGCCAGCGCATGCGCCGTCTGCGTGTCGATGGCGCAGCGGCCGGCCGGCGTGAAGTATTCCTTCAGGAAGGCGGCCTTCACCTTCTTGAGCAGCTTGGCGTAGACGGCGGCGTCCTTCTTCTCGCCCAGGGCTTCGGCGGCCTTGAGCGTCAATTCGACGGAGCGGGCGTAGTAGGCGGAGGCGATGAAGTAGGGGGCGGTGGCGCCGATGCAGTCCTTGGGGTTCTTGAAGTTGTCGAGGGCCAGCCAGTCGGCGAAGTGGAAGCCGGACTGCCAGAGGCCGACGCCGCCGTGCTCGTCGTCCTGCCGCTTGATGTAGCGCACCCATTCCTTCATGGCCGTGTACTGGCGGCGGAGCAGCGAGGCGTCGCCGTAGTACGTGTAGACCGTCCAGGGCAGCACGGTGGCCACGTCGCCCCAGGCGCAGGAGCTGTGGCTCTCGCGCTTCGTGATCCAGGCCATGAGCGCGGGGACGGTGTAGGGCACGCCGCCGTCGTAGACGGCCTGTTCGAGGAGCAGGTCGTTCATGAACTTCGCGTAGAACGCGGCGCAGTCCATGTTGAAGCAGGCGGTGCCGGCGAAGACCTGCGCGTCGCCCGTCCAGCCGAGGCGCTCGTCGCGCTGCGGGCAGTCCGTGGGCACGTCGAGGAAGTTGCCTTTCTGCCCCCAGAGCGCGTTCGCGAAGAGGCGGTTGACGAGGGGGTTCGAGGTCTCGATCGAGCCGGTGCGTTCGAGGTCGGAGTGGATGACGAGCGCCTTGAAGTCCGCGGGATCCACCGTTTCGGGGAATCCCTCGAGCTTGACGTAGCGGAAGCCGTAGAACGTGAAATGCGGGCGGACGGGGCCGACGCGGCCGTCGGAGGTGAACGTGTACTGGGCCTCGGCGGAGCGGAGGTTGTCGCGGTAGAAATTGCCCTTCTGGAGGATTTCGCCGACTTGGAAGCGCCAGGTGGCGCCCGCGGGCGCGCGGTTGACGATTTCGACCCATCCCGTGAGCTCCTGTTTGAAATCGAGGACGGTCTCGCCGGCCGGGGTCTTGATCACTTCGGGCGTCAGCGTCTCCTGGATGCGGATGGGCGGCGAGAAGCGGTCGGCCAGCGGTCCGGCGGCGCCGGCCTCCGGCGCGAACTCGCGCGCGGCGGCCCAGTCGCCGGCGACGCAGCCGTTCGTCGACCAGCCGGCGATTTCGCGGCGGGCGTCGTAGTCCTCGCCGTAGTAGATCTCGCTGCGCAGGACGGGGGAGGGGGCGCAGAGCCAGGAGGCGTCGGAGACCGCGAGCAGGGCGTCCTGGCCGCGGGACTTGGCGCGCACTTCGCAGGCGATGCCGATCGTCGGCCCGAAGGGGCCCGAGCCGCCCCATCCCATGCTGCTGCGATACCAGCCCCAGCCGACGTGGAAGGCCAGGGTGTTCTCGCCGGGGCGCAGGAGCGGCGCGATGTCGAAGGTCTGGATTTGGATTTGCTTCGTGTAGGAGTGGTAGCCGGGCAGCAGCACTTCGTCCGTCGCCGGCTGGCCGTTGACTTCGATCTGGAAGATGCCGAGCGCGGCGCAGTAGACGCGGACGTCGGCCGGCTTGTCGACCGTGAACGTCTTGCGCACGAGGAAGGGCGCGCTGCCGTCGCCGAAGGGCGCCGTGATCCAGCGGGCCGCCCAGGCTTCGCCCCGCTTGCCGGTTTCGAATGTCGAGACGGCGGAGGCCTTTTCGTTCTTGGAGGTGACGACGGAGACGCGCCAGAAGTAGCGGATGCGGGGCTCGAGGGCGATGCCGGGGTTGAAGGCGAGTGAATCGATGTCGGCGCGCGCGCCGCTGTCGAAGACCGTCTTGCGGAAGGCGCGGTCGAGCGCGATCTCGACGCGAGCGGACTTCTGCCGGGGCGCTTTGGCCCCTTCGACGGTCCAGGAGAGGCTGAGATCGTCGAGATTGTTGCCGATCGGGGCGGTCAGGTGGTTGACTTTGAGTCGAGTGATTTTCATGGGTGGGAGTGTGGGAGTGCGTGAGTGTGGGAGAAGGGGCGTGTAGGGGAGGGGGATCAGAAGTTGCGCGTGTCGGGATCGAGGCAGGCGCCGCACGGGGGCAACGATGCGATGACGCGCAGATCGTCGGGCGTCAAGTCGAAGCCGAAGACGTCCGCGTTCTCGCGCATTCGCGCCTCGTTCGTCGTCTTGGTGATGGGGAGGACGCCGTTCTGGAGGCACCAGCGCAGGCAGACCTGGGCGGGCGTGCGACCGTGCCGCGCCGCGATCGCCCGCACCTCGGGGATGGCGAGGGCCTTGCCGCAGGCGAGGGGGCTCCAGGCCTGCGGGAGGATGTCGTGGGCCTTGCAGAAGGCGACGGTCTCCTCCTGCGCGAAGCCCGGGTGGATTTCGAGCTGGTTGACCATTGGCGCGACGTCGGCGTCGTCGAGCAGGGGTTGCAGGTGGCGCGCGCGGAAGTTGCTCACGCCGATGGCGCGGATCCGTCCGTCCCGGTGGAGTCGTTCCAGCGCCCGCCACTTCTCGCGGTTCGTGCGGATCCAGTCCGGATCGATCTTTTCGACAGCGGGCCAGTGGAGGAGGTAGAGGTCGAGGACGTCGAGGCCGAGTTTCGTCATGGACTCCTCGAACGCCTGCATGGCCAAGTCATAGGTCCGCGCGGTGTTCCAGAGCTTGCTGGTGACGAACACCTCGGTGCGGGGCCGACCGGACTCCCGGACGGCGGCGCCCACGGAGGCCTCGTTGCCGTAGATCGCGGCGGTGTCGACATGCCGGTAGCCCAGACGCAGGGCTGTGGCGACCGCGCGAACGGCGTCCGGGCCGTCCTGGATCTGCCAGGTGCCGAATCCAAGGGCGGGGATGGCGACGCCGTTGGCGAGTGAGAATGAGCGGGTGTTCTTCTTCATGTCTTGTCTGAGGAGTCTAGCAGATCGGGGCATCGGCATCAAGTTTTTGGGAAAAACGCGACGACAGTTCGATCTCAGACCCCGCACCGCGCTCTCGACAGGGCTGGCGCCGCGGTGGACCCGCGCGCGACGAGCGCGGGCTCCAGCAGCATGCGCACGCTGGGCGCGTCGGGATCGCGGAGGCGTTCCAGCACGCAGGCGACCGCCCGCCGGGCGATGACCTCCTCGCGGATCGACACGGAGGTGAGCGGCGGGCTCAGGCGTTCGCACCAGCTCGTGTTGAAGCAGCCGACGATCGAGACGTCTTCCGGGATGCGGAGCTTGGTTGCTTGGACGACGGCCATCAGCTTGGAGGCTTCGAAGTCGGTCGAGGCGACGACCGCGGTCGGCCGGGCGGGGGACTTCAGCAGCGCCCGGACGGGGGCAGATCCCTGTTTGGCGTCGAGCACCGCGACGTCGCCGTCGGGGACGCCATGCTCTCGGCAGGCCTGGAGGCAGCCGCGCAGCCGATCGCGGCTGTGCTGCCATTCGGTCGTCGTCCCGTCCGGCGCGCCGTAGATTTCGACCGCCAGACGACGGTGGCCGAGCTCGAGCAGGTGGCGCGCCGCCAGGTAGCCGCCCCGTTCGAAGTCGCTGAGGATCGCGTCGGCGTCGAAGTGCAGCTCCGTCTGCATCATGTGGATGAAGACGAGATTCGGGATGTCGGCCTCGCGCTTCTTGAGCGCGGAAAAGGGGAACGGCGCCATGCCTTCGACGATGAGCGCGGACGGCTTGGACTTGAGGACGTCGTCGAGGCAGGCCTCGGGCGACTGCGTGAACATGTCCGTCTGCGGGTCCGAGGCCATGCAGAGCAGTCCGGCGGACTGAAGCGCGTTGCTCAGGTGCGAGAACAGCGGGCCGAACAAGTCGCCGGCCGATCGCATGAAGACGCCGACGACCGGATTGGCGGCGGCGGGCTCCGCGTTGCGCCGGGCGACGTAGGTGCCGCGGCCCTGTATCCGGTAGATCAGGCCCTCTTGCACGAGATCCGTCAAAATGCGGTGGACGGTCGGGTAGCTGATGCCGTAGAGCGTCGAAAGATCGGCCGCCGAGCGGATCGGCATGTCCGGCTTGAGCTCGCCGCAGCGGATCTGCGAGACGAGGTCGTCGCGGAGCCGTTCGATGGCGCCCTGCTTGCCGAGTGTCGTGGCTTTGCTTTTCATACGCATGTTCTCGTCATGGCATCGAGTCGACCCCTTTGAAATGGGTCAGCGGACAGACGCCCTCTTTATCATGACCGCATGCTAATCCTTGAAATTCCGAATGTCAACTACGGAAATTCAAGGAAAAGTGTTCAAGAAAAGTGTTCGGACGGTTGCCGGAGGCGGATGGAAAGCGTGTGGGTGTGTGGGTTTGGGAGCATGTGGGAGTCTGATCGTGATCCGCTCTCGTCGCCGATCTCGTCTACCCGACTCTTCTTCCCTTCGGAACGAGAACGGCGACGAGAGCGGTTGATGGATCGTGGCGCCATGACGATTGCGATTAGGATTACGATGACAATTATGGTCTTTCAGAGACTTGCGTGTGTTTTTTAATCTTGAAAACCTGTTCGAGATTACAGACGCGGCGCGCGCGGGGCCGAGATCCGTAGCCGACCTCGGCGAGGCCGGACGATTCCGGGGTGCCGACCCCGGCTGCAGCCGCCCCGAGAAACAAGCCGCCGAAGTCGAGCCCCCTGGGAACGCGGGGCTCCGCACCCGCCGTGTAGGCAAATGCGAGTGCGGAGCCTCGCGATCCCAGCACTCCGCGCTCCGATGGCTCAAAGGATGAGAATAGTTAACTTATTTTTAACTGGTTAGTAATTGCATGTTGACAATCTCTCCGGGCTTGGTGTAGACTGGGCGGCGCTTGCTGGGAAAAGGTGTTTTCAACAACGGTCTGCACGGAGAGGGCGAGCAACGCATGAAAGTCGGAATTCTCGGAGCGGGGGCGATGGGGGGGCAGCGTGATCAAGGCGATCCGCGACGAGCCGGGGGTGGATGAAATCGTCGCCCTCGACATCCGTCCGGAGCGGGTGAGGCAGTTGCGGGACGAGCTGGGCGTGATGGCGACGGACTCGCCGGCCGCCGTGCTGGACGACCCCGAGGTGAAGCTGGTCTTCGTGACGGCGTCGAACGCGGCGCACGCGCCGCTGACCCTCGCCGCGCTGGAGGCCGGCAAGGCCGTGATGTGCGAGAAGCCGATCGCCACGACGCTGGCCGACGCGGAGCGTGTCGTGCGCGCGGCCGAGGCGAAGGGCGCGTTCCTCCAGATCGGCTTCGAACTGCGGTATTCGAAGCTCTACACGCAGGTGAAAAACTGGATCGACCAGGGGCTTCTTGGCGACGTGGTCAACACCCAGTGCAACTACATCTGCGAGGAATTCCACAAGAAGGGCTCCTGGCGCAATCGCCTGGAGACCGGCGGCGGCATGTTCGGCGAGAAGCTCAGCCACTACGTCGACCAGCCGCGGTGGTGGGTCGGCTCGCCCGTCAAGGACGTCTTCGCCGTCTGCGCCCCCAACGTCGTGCCGTACTACGAAGTCCACGACAACTACCACGCCGTCTACCGCTTCGCCAACGGCGCCGTCAGCGAGCTGACATTCGTCATGTACATGGCCCAGACGTATCAGGGCGATCCGTTGAAGGACTTTGTCGCCACGCAGAGCCGGGACGGGCATGAACTGCGGTACCGGATCATCGGCACGCGCGGGGCGGTGGAGACGGACGTCTTCAATCGGCGCATCCTGCGCTGGGAATTCGGAGACGCCCCCGAGCGGATGATCAGCACGCTCGTCGAGGAGGCCACGTGGACGCGCGAGGAGGACAGTCGCCACTTCCACAACGAGGACGGTCAGAACCGGGACATCGTCCGGCGCGTGCTCGCCGGCGAGCCGCCGGCCACGCCCGCGCGCGACGCCCTCGAGACCATGCGTCTGGTTTTTGCGGCTGAGCAGTCGGCGGACTCCGGGGAACTCGTGAGTGTGTGAGTGTGTGAGTATGTGAGGATTGGGGGGGGGCAGGCTGTAGGTGGTGTTGAGATCCTAATCGTAATCCTAATCGTAATCCTAATCTTAATCGTAATCGACTAGCGACTAGTGACTAGCTGCTAGCGACTTCATCAGGAGGCGGCATGCATCAAGGCAGGAGAATGAGCGCGGGCCTGGCCGCGAGGCTGGGGCTCGGGCTTGTCGTCGCGATGGCGCTGCGCGCGCGTGCGTCGGAATACACCGTCGACAACCTCGCGGGCGCCGATGCGAACCCCGGCACGGTCGAGGCGCCGTTCAAGACGCTCGCCAAGGGCCTTTCCGCGCTTCGGAGCGGCGACACGCTCCATCTCGTCCACCAAGTCGTCGCCGAGCAGATCCTCCGCCACCTCGCGACACAAACTCCATGAACGGCGGCGGACGGCGGGAATCAATCCTGAACCCTGAACCCTTTTCCCTGAACCCTTGGTGCGCGGCAACGATGTTGACGCTCACCCATTCGCGGGCGGTCAGGCGATGGAGGTTCGCGAGGGAAGGGTGGCGACGATGACACCTCGGCGGACGAGGGTCTGGAAGTACTGGCCGAGGAGCGCGCGGGACTCGAAGAACGTCAGCTTCTCGCGGGCGGCGAATTCGTCGATGAGCTGTTCGAAAGTCTTCCGGCCGTCCACCGCCTCGTAGACGCGGCGGCCGATCAGGTCGAGGACGTACCGCTTGGTCGCGTGGAGCTTGAAGAGGCGCTGAAGCCCCTTGAGCACCGCGCCCTCGTAGCGAAGCTGGACTTCAACGACGAGTTCGTCCGGGTCGTCGCTTTCGACGACCCGGGCGCTGGCGTTGCGCACGGGCACGACCTTGAGCGATTCGCGGAAGCGCGCTTCCTGCTGCGGGATGGATAGGCTGGAGAACATGGAGAAGTGCGTGAGTGCGTGAGAGCGTGAGAGCGTGAGTGCGTGCGAGCGTGAGTGCGTGAGAGCGTGAGAGCGTGAGTCAAGTGTGGGGGCAATGAATATCCGAAGGACACTTTGTCGTGAGCTTTGTCGATTCGTTATCGTGATCCTAATCTTAATCGTAATCGTAATCGACTACGTGTGGGAGCAAGTGTGGAGGTAAGTGCGCACTCACGCACTCACACACTCACATACTTGGCGGAGCCGCAGGCTCCGCCGGGGCGTTGGTGGAGGCTGCGGGGAAGGGGTTGGCGTGGACGACGGTTCGGTTCTGCCGGCGCTTTTCCCGCTGGTTCGGGGTGTCGTAGCGCAGCAGGTTGCCGACGTCCAGCAACCGCTTGATCTTCTCCGGCAGGCCGTCTTGCTTGTAGAGGAGCGTTTCGGCCGCGTCGGAGAGGGCTCGGCGGGCCGCCTTGACCTTCTCCGCGTCCTTCGTCTGCTTCGCCGCGTCGAGGGCCTCCTTGAGCGGGGCGAGGGACGGGTCTTCGGAAGCGGATTTCCGCGCGGATCGGATTTCGTCGGAGAGGGTTTTCATCTCCTTGGCAAGCACCTTGCGCTCGTAGGCGCTGAGCAAGTTCGGCTCGCCGCGGGGGGAGGAAGGCGCGGGCGTGGCGGATGGGGGTTCGGCCAGCACCGGGAGGGTGCAGGCGAGGATCGCGAAGGCGAGGGCGAGGCGGATGTTCATGGCGGGTGCTCCTGCTATTCGAGGCCGAAGGCGATGGTGACTTTGCGGTGCGAGCGGAGGAAGCTGGACGAGAGTCCGGGGATCTGGCGGACGGCGGCC
>JAAZAI010000253.1 GCA_012514445.1 Lentisphaerota bacterium | reverse complement strand
CTCGAGACGGCCCTTGAACTCAACGTCCGCCTCGTCCCCGGCGGCATCGGTTCCGGCTACGTCCACAACACGCTGAAGGTCGGCGACGCCGTCACCTTCTCCGGCCCCTACAGCGGCTACGCCCGCTGCGACGACGCCAACCCCCTGCTCTGCGTGGCCGGCGGCTCCGGCATGGCCCCCGTGCTCTCGATCCTGCGCCACCTCGACGAACGCAAGTCGCCGCGCAAGATCGTCTATTTCTTCGGCGCGAAGACGAGCGTCGACCTCTGCTACATGGACGAGCTGCAGGCGCTGGAGAAGTCGCTTCCCGACTTCGCCTTCGTCCCCGTCGTCGAACAGCCGACGGAGGCCGAGCGCGCCCGATACGAGACGGGCCTCGTCACCGAAGCCATCGCGCGGCGCGTGGCCGACGCGTCGGTCTGCTCCGCCTACCTCTGCGGCGGCCCCGGCATGCTCAACGCCTGCTGCGACGTCCTCTCCAAAACCGGTCTGCGCTCGGAGAACGTCTTCTTCGACAAGTTCGGCTGATCAACGCCGGAGCCGCAGCAGCATCCGGGCGATCCAGAACCGGAACGCCGCGGCGAGCGCGCGCCGCCGCGCCCTCGGCGGCTTTCCGGCCCGCAGGGCGCCGGGCCTCATGTAGTCGCGATCCATCAATCCCATGCACAACACTATGCCCCAGAATCCCGGTGGAAGTCAAGCCCCTGAAGCCACCGCCACCCCGCGCCTCCAGACCCACATGGAGCACTTGGGCATCGCATCCCGACGCCATTCCGCCGAGCTCGTCAAGGCCGGAGAAGTCCTCGTCAACGGCGTGCGCATCCTCGAACCGGGCTTCCGCGTCCAGAATCCCGACCGCGACGTGCTCACCATCGGGGGCCGGGTCTTCACCCCGCCACGCCACGGCGTCGTGCGGCGCACCGTCATGCTCAACAAGCCGGCCGGCCTCATCTGCTCCTCCAGCGACTGCCACGGCCCGACCGTCTTCGAATGCCTGCGCGGCGTCCGCGAACGCCTCGTGTGCGTCGGCCGCCTCGACCAGAACTCGGAGGGCCTGCTGCTGCTCTCCAACGACGGAGAACTCGTCAACCGCCTGACCCATCCGCGCTACGGCCACCGCAAGGAATACCTCGTCGTCGCCTCCGGGCCGTTCGACGAGGCGACGCTGGAATTCCTCAATTCGGCGATGACGATCGACGGCTATCGCATCCGCCCCGCGCAGGTCGACTACCTCGAGCGGCTCCCGGACGGCCGCAACGCGCCGCGCCACCGGCTGCGCTTCATCCTCGGCGAGGGGCGCAACCGCCAGATCCGCAACATGTGCGAGCTGGCGGGCCTGCGCGTGCAGACGCTCGTCCGCACGGCCATCAACGGCCTGCGCCTCCCCCGCGACCTCCGCCCCGGCCAGTGGCGAGACCTCGGCCCGGACGACCTCGCGCGGCTCGAGCAGGACGGCTGAACTACCGTTCGCAGAAGAATTCGACTTCTTCGCCCAGGGGGCCGATGAAGAAGGCGAGACGGACGGGATACGGCGGCGTGGCGGGAATCGTCTTGTCGACGGGCTCGACCGTGACGGTCATGCCCGCGTCGCGCACGGCCTTCACGCAGGCGTCGACGTCCCGCGTCGCCAGCGCGAAGTGGCGGACGGCGCCCGCGCCGGGACGATCCGTCGCGTTCGACATGATCTCGAGGATGCCCCCGCCGGTGGCGAGCATCGTGCCGTGCATCACCTCGTTCGCCCAGCTCCGCACGACCGGCAGGCCGAGCACGTCGCGATAGAAGGCGACCGCCCGCCGGTAGTCGTCGACGCCCTGCGCTTTCAACGCGATATGATGGATTCCTTCGATGAGATTGGCCATTTGCGCTCCAGTTGTTGACGGTTGGCTAAGAGGAGAGTCAAAATTACGAATTACGAATTACAAATTACAAATCACGAGATGCTGGATCGGGGGTGCGTGGCGGGAGGCTCGCGGCTTTCGCCTCGGCCCAGGCGAGGATGCGGTCGGCGACGGCGCGCTTGCTCATCAGCGGAAGCGGCTGGGGCGGCGCATCCGGCGCGACGAGCGTCACGATGTTCGTCGCCGTCTCGAAACCGGCGCCAGGCTGCGTCACGTCGTTGGCGACGATGAGGTCGAGCCCTTTGCGCGCCAGCTTGCCCTGCGCCTCCGCCAGCAGGTCGTGGGTCTCCGCGGCGAAGCCGATGAAGAGGCGCCCGGCCTTCTTCGGCGCGAGCTCGGCGAGGATGTCGGGATTGGGGACGAGCGTGAGCTGCGCCTCCATCGCGCGCTTCTTGAGCTTGACGGCGCTGCACGACGCCGGACGCCAGTCCGCCACGGCCGCGCACATGATCAACGTGTCGCACCAGGGCAGCCGGGCGGAGACGGCGGCGAGCATGTCCAGCGCGGAGACGACGTCGACGACCTCGACGCCCTCGGGCGGCGGCAGCGCGACGGGTCCCGAGACGAGGACGACGTCGTGCCCGCGGTCGCGAGCCGCCTCGGCCAGCGCGTAGCCCATGCGGCCGGAGGACCGGTTGCTCAGAAAGCGCACGGGGTCGAGATGCTCCCGGGTCGGACCTGCGGTGACGAGGACTTTCACGTCAGGGCCCCGTCGCGGGAAGGAGGTCCGAGGCGTTCGCCGCCGGACGGTTGGTGGGAACGGACGGCGAGAGACCGGCCGGGAGACTGTTGGTCTCGTCGCCCGGCGCGATGTCGACGAGGCTCTGCTCGGGCCCCGGTATGTTGAGGATCTCCACCTTGGCCTCCACCTCCTCGGGCTGCACGGATGAAATGCCGGAGTCCACGGGCGGCCGGATCTTCACGGCCTTGGTGAAGCCCTGGGTCTTGCCGGCGACGTCGATGGGATCCGTGGGGATCATGATCCGGTCGTCCACCAGCTTCTGGAGCTTGCTCTTGGGCCCGCGCACGGAGACGTGCTTGCGCATCAGCTCCACGCTGGCCTCGCCTTGCAGGGGCCGGCCCGTCAACGTCGGCGGCGCGAGCGGCAGCCGCTGTTCGACCTCGTTGTCGAATTCGACCATGATCGCGTCCGGCTCGATGCGGACCACGCGCAGCTTGCCGGCGCCCTCCACGTCGTTGTCGCGCAGCGCCACCATCTGCCGCTCGGTGCCGGCCTCGGGATGGCTGAGCTTGAGGCGCACCCTCAGGTTCGAAGCGTCGAAGGCGCGGACATCGCCCTCGGGCCCCTTCAGGGTCACCTTGACCTCCTCCTCGGACTGGCTGCGAACGGCGACGTTCGCCTCGCGCACGGTGACGAGCAGCGGCACGGCGTACGTCCCCGAGAAGCTGATGATGTTCTGGATGAAGTAGTAGATGACGGCCGCCACGACGATCGACAGCACCTTCAGATCTCCGCTCGGCCCCAGATGGCGCCGCGTGAACTTCTGGAATCGGGCCAAAAGCGCGTTGGCCCGCGCCGTCAGCCAGGAGGACAAACCGCTCATCATGCCTCCTCCTTGATCCGCGCGATCGCCGCGGCCACCTGGTCCACCTTGTCCAGCGCGGGCGTCGCTTCGCGAACGGAGTCGATCGACTCCGCCGTCGTGCTTTCGTCCCGCGAGCTGATGCCGCTCGCGAGGATCCGCCCCAGGCTGTCGATGTCGAGACCGCGGACGATCTCGCCGCCGTAGGCCACCGAAATCAGCCCGGTTTCCTCGGACACGACGACGACGATCGCGTCCGTCTCCTCGGAGAGGCCGATGGCCGCGCGGTGCCGCGTGCCGAACGCCTTGCGCCGCTCGGCCAGCGCGCCGATCGGGAAGACGCAGCCCGCGCTGAGGATCACGCCGTCGCGAATGATCACGCCGCCGTCGTGCATCGGCGTGTGCGGGTAGAACAGCGTCGCGAGCAGCTCGGAGACGACCGGCGCGTTGAGCTGGCGGCCAACGCGGGTGTAGTGGTCGAGGCTTACGCCGCGTTCGATGGCGATGAGCGCGCCGATGCGCTGGCTCGCCAGCAGGTCGACCGCCTTCTTGATCTCCGCCACGAGGTCCGCCTGCGGCTTCTGGGGCTTGGCGGCGGCCCGGCTGCCGATCTCCGCGAAAACGCGGCGCAGTTCGGGCTGGAAGATGATCACCATCGCCAGCGGCAGAAACGCCGCGACGTGGTCCAGCAACCAGCCGATCTCGTCGAGCGCCAGCTCCCGGGCCGCGATGCTCACGCCGACGAGGACGATGCAGATGCCCAGCAGGATGCGATAGCCCTTCGTCCGGCGAAGGAACTTGAGGAGGTAGTAAAGCGGGAACGCCAGAACGACGATCTGGATGACGCCCAACACGTAAGTTCTATATATCGTCAAGTCCACGCGGTACCACCGGAACTGCGGATCGAAAAGCCCTTCAAAAGGACAACACGACAACGGTCCGGCCCATTCCGGCCGGCTGACGGCGCTGTGCCATCTCTGTCCCGGTCATTGTAGCGCATGCGAGAGCGCAGTGCAAGACTCAAGCACGTCGTGGACGCGGAAAATCCGCGCGCCGAGGCGCAGCGCGTCGAGGGCGAAGGCGACGCTGGCCTTCACGGCGTCTCCGTCCGCCTCCGGATGCAGGCCGTTGACGAAGTGCTTGCGCGAGGCGCCGACGAGCACCGGGCGCCCGAAGCGCCGGGCCAGCGCCGGCACCGCGAGGAGCGCTTCCGCGTTCTCGCCGCGCTTCTTTCCGAACCCGAAGCCGGGATCCACGACGATCCGTTCGGCGGGGATCCCCGCCTCCAGCGCCTTCGCCAGAAGCCGGCCCGTACCCTCCACCATCCAGCCGCCCAGCCGCCCGGGGACCGCCGAACGCGGCGCCCCGACGTGCTCGGCGTACCCGTGCATCAGCACGTAGCCCGCCCCGGAGTCCCGGACCACCGCCGCCATCCGCGGATCGGCCAGGCCGGCGACGTCGTTGACGAGGTCCGCCCCCGCCGCCAGCGCCGCCTCGGCGACGCGCGATTTCATCGTGTCGATCGAGATCATGCAGTCCGGGAAAGCCCGCCGCAGTTCGCGCACCACAGGCAGGACGCGCCGCTGCTCCTCCTCCGCCCCGACGGGCGTGAAGCCGGGGCGGGTGGACTCCCCGCCGACGCCGAGGATCGCCGCGCCCTCCTCGAGCATCCGCGCCGCGTGCGCCAGCGCCGCCTCGACGCCGGCATGCAGGCCGCCGTCCGAAAACGAATCCGGCGTGACGTTGAGAATCCCCATCACCACCGGCCGCGCCAGCGTCACCACCCTGCCACGGCAGATCCAGACCGCTTTGTCGTGATTCATGGTTCCCTTCTCAAGGCGCGGGGAGGTTCAGGCCGCGCGCCATGGCGTCCTGGAGGGCCTCGGCCGCGTCGGCGTCGTACCACCAGTAG